>NZ_JBSPEZ010000007.1:0-127925 GCF_053848845.1 Amedibacillus sp. YH-ame6 | reverse complement strand
TGATTTTGCGTAGTCCTTCATCATCCAATGAAGCATCTACTGATAAAGAAACTCCATTCATTACGAATGAAATTCTTTTCTGTTCTTTGCATTTCACTGGTACAATACTAACTTCATCTGCTTCGTTTACAGATTGGTATTTATGGTTCTTGAAACTCTGATAAGGAAGACTACGCTCTCTACAGAATCGTTTCATATTCAATCCTGATAATTGCTGTTCTTTGTGTAGCTTTTCCCAATCATAATCATATTTTACTGGCATTGACTTCACCTCCTGTTGAATATATTATCCTACAGGAGTTCTTATTTTTCTAGATGGGCTGTATTAGACGCTTACACATAATCAACGGTTCATCTGATTCATTACGTGCATTTTTAATTAATAGCTAATCCTATTTAACTCTTAATAATATTTTTATATCCCATATATGTGACAAGGAAATAAGAACCATAGATCGCTATGATAACTCCCGCTGTTGTAAGAGAGGACATCATAATATCTGTTTTACCAAAGCTCATAACCATGACATTGACGACATGTATTCCTACATAACTATGCACTAGGGCTAAGAGTAACGGCAACATAAAGTAAATCGCAATTTGCATTAGAATAGAACGATTCATCATACGTTTATCAGTACCAATTTTTGTAAGTATCATATAACGTTTCTTGTTATCACTTGCTTGTGATAACTGTTGAAGTGCTAAGATCACTGCACTTGCGATCATAAATACAATACCTAAATAAATACCAATATACGTAAACACAACACTTAAACCTTTGCTGTTGATGTAGACTTCATCTTTTGTAGGGTAGAAAAAGTCGATCGTTTGTAAAAATTGTTCTTCAGGTAAGGATTCATTTATTTGGAAAAGTGCATTACGTAATTCTTCCGCAAACGCAGCGTCACTTATAGAATCTACGTGGTTTGCGCTCCAATAATAATTTAATACCTGTGTGTCTTCGGGGATAAACTCATCCTTTACAACCAATGCTAATGTTTCTGTGTTTACAGAGGTTGTAGTGCCGATTGGAATTGCCATATAGTCATCATTGGAAATTTTTAAGTCATGTCCAAATAACTGTATGGTTGGTTTTGCATCAAGTATCGATTCTACTCCATCCGCAAGCATTTCCGAGTTAGAAAATAGATATACTTCGTTATCAGATAGCTTGATGGTATCGTAATCTCTTGCCTTTAACTCTTGATTATAAGAACTTAAAGAGAAGACAGGTATGGATACATCACCCTCTTCATAGATCATACTTTTGTAGTTATCGCTTAAACAATCCATGATTGCTGGATCTTTGAAATTCACATCAGATTTGTATTTCTTTGTTAAGAATTCAGATTTGATTAGACTTTTATCAATAGGTAAGTTCGCTAACAATTCACCAGTGTTATCTGGCATATTCACAGGTTTTTCATTCTCATACTGATTGTATTGAAATGCTGTGTATGTGATATCATAAGGTGTCGAGTTACGTAGTGCTAGATTGATGGTACTATTCAAAGATAAGCCCGTAGATAACGCTCCAATACTTAACAACAACATAATACACACGATACTCATAGAAATGAAGTTTGAGTTAACGTTGGAATTGATTTGTCTTAGAATAAAACAGTTCAAGTTTTTAAAGTATACTTTCTTACTTGATTTTATAACGGTTAATAAGAATCCCGCAAGAGATAAGAAGAATAGCACCGTACCAACACTTCCCGCAATGATAATCGGTAATAAATTCATAAATGCGGTAAAAGCATCTTTCATAGAAAAGTAGTAAGCTCCACCTAAACATACCAAGGAGATTATAAATACGATGATGGATACCCATACTTTTTTAATTTTTAATTCATCATTTTTACGATCTGCATGAATCAAATCAATCAATTTATAGCGATTTAATACAAAGGTATTAAAAAGCATCGTAAGTAGGAAGATTCCACCAAATGCCAATAATGTAACTATGGTTGCACTTGGAGAGAACACAAATCGATAGTTCAAGGTTACATCAAATAAACTAGCAGATACTGCGGTAAGTATTTGGGATAATAAGAGTCCTAATAACATCCCAATAACCAAAGATGTTAAACCAATGACAAATGTTTCATATACAAGAATTTTGGATATTTTGCGTTTTGGCATACCCAATAGCGTATAAATACCAAGTTCTTTTTTTCTGCGCTTAATTAAGAAATTATTCGCATATAAAATCAAGAACGCAAGAACAATGGCGACAAACACAGAAAGAATGGTCATTAACATCGTTAACATTTCGATAATTTCTAATTGGGTTTGACTCATTTCCATAACTGCTTGTTGTGCTTGAAAGGAATTAAAAGTATAAAATAAACAAACAGAGAACGCTAACGTTAAGAAGTAAATGAGGAAGTCTTTAAAACTCTTGCGAACGTTCTTTAGCGCGAGTTTAAAGTACATTGCTCGTGTCACCTCCAAGTAAGGTCACAACTTCTAATATTTTATTGAAGAAGTCTTTGCGAGAATCATTTCCACGTATAATTTCATTAAAGATTTTTCCATCCTTAATAAATAAGATACGGTGTGCATAAGAAGCGGTAAAGGCATCATGCGTTACCATCATAATGGTCGCATTGTAATCGCGATTCATACGTTCCATAGAATCCAATAACATACGACTAGATTTAGAATCCAATGCACCTGTTGGTTCATCTGCAAGGATCATACTAGGATTGGTAATCAAAGCACGTGCAGAAGCAACTCTTTGTTTTTGTCCACCAGATAATTGGTATGGGTATTTTTGTAATGTATCTAGAATATCTAGTTTGGTTGCGACTTCTTTCACACGCTTGTCAATATCTGAACTTTTTACCTTTTGAATGGTTAAGGCAAGAGCAATATTTTCATATGCAGTTAAGGTATCTAATAAGTTAAAATCTTGAAAGATAAATCCTAATTCATCTCTACGGAACTTACTTAACGCATCCTTTTTCAATGCGGTGATATCTTTATCGTTGATATAAATGTGTCCACTCGTTACATTATCAATGGTAGAGATGCAATTAAGTAATGTTGTTTTACCAGAACCACTTGGTCCCATAACTCCAACAAATTCTCCCTCATGGACTTTGAAGCTAATGCTATCTACCGCCTTTGTAATATTTCCACGGCTTCCATAATATTTTTCTATATTTTCTACACGTAATACTGGTTTCATAAAAACCCTCCCTTTCTAATTTTGTTTTTTAAATGTTCGTTTATTGCGGAAAGTTTCAGCAATACGATGGATATGAGAAACAGGATTAACATACACACATAGAATCCTGCGGGTAAGCTAGTTGGAAAGAACACACTGGCTAATAGTAAAAGCCCAGATGTAGCAATACACAGTTCAAAGCGATATATCCATAATCGTTTCATATATACACCTCCATCGCTTACCTATAGTTTAAGACATTTCAAGATTGGTAGCCATGGAACTGTATAACAATACCCTTACATTGTTGTAAGTTATAAAATTATTGTAGCACATATCGTATAGAAAAAAGATGTCAAATAGCTAGCTTTGACATCTTATAGAATACTTTTAGTTTTTGATAATGTTTTTATAACCAACATAGGTCACAAGGAAATAGGATCCATAGATAACGAGTATAATCCCTCCAGTAACAATAGAGGATAAGAATATATCTGCTCTACCCATCATGACCACTACATAACTTACAACTTTGATTCCTACGACACTATGCACAATGGCTAGTACCAAAGGACATAAGAAGTAAATACCAATTTGGGAGAAGATAGAACGATTCATCATACGTTTATCAACACCAATTTTAGATAAAATGGTATAACGTCTTTTGTTGTCACTTGCTTGTGAAAGTTGTTGAAGAGCTAAAATTACTGCACTGGCAATCATAAAGACAATACCTAAATAGATTCCAATGTAAGTCAAGATAACGCTCAACCCTTTGCTAGATGAATATACATCATCTTTTGTGTTCATACAGCCAACAATTTGGAAAAAGATTCCTTCATCTAACGTTTCGTTTACCTTTAGAACCTGTTTCTCTACCATGTTCGCAAAGTCTTCATCACTTATAGAATCGCTATGATTCACATTCCAATAGATATCAAAGACTTCTGTATCTTTAGGAATGTTAGAATCATCGACAACAAGTGCTAACATATCATTATTGATTGCTGCAGTAGTACCAATCGGAATTCCATCATAAGAATCATTGGCAGTCTTTAATGTTTTACCAAACAACGTTATTTCTGGTTTGGCATCAATTACATCTTGTACAATTGGCTTCATCATTTCCGTATTTGTAAAGATGAAGATTTCATCTTTATTTAAAGAAATTGGATCGTATCCTCGAACACATAGTTCTTGATTATATACCGATAATGGAATGGCACGTATTCTTGTATTGTTTCTAGTTGCCATTTGAGATTTAAAGAATTCATCTTGTATATGATCGATGATGCTTGGATCATTTAAACGAATATCTGCCACATATGATTTTTCTATGTTTTCCTCTTTGATATATTGTTTATCAATCTGTAAATCTTCTAGTAAACTTTCTGCGTTTAGTGGAAGATTGTTGTTTTTATCTGGTGAATACGCCGTATAATATTCCACTACATACGTATAGTCATAAGGCGTAGATAATTTGATTGTTTCATTGATGGTAGAGTTCAAACTCAATCCTGTTGATAACGCACCAATGCTTAGTAACAACATTATACATACAAAACTCATAGAAAGGAAATTGCTATTGATATTAGAATTGATTTGTCTCAAAATAAAGCAGTTCAAATTCTTAAAGTATACACGTTTACAAGAACGCGTAATGGTTAATAAGAACCCAGCTAAAGATAGGAAGAATAAGAAAGTACCAATACATCCAGCGATGATAATCGGAATCAAATAATTTAAAGCTTCCGCACCCTTATCTAAAGAAATATAGTATGCAAACCCTAAACTAAGAATTGAAAGAATGAAGAAAATCGCATTTAACCAAACTTTTTTAATTTTAAGAGATTCATTCTTTTGATCCGCATGAATAAGATCAATCAACTTATAGCGACTTAATAGGAAACTATTCAACAACATTGAAATGATGAAGATTACACCAAAAGATATGATTGTGACAAGTGTTGCGTATAAGGAGAACACAAAGGAATAATGAAGAGTAACTTCAAACAAACCTGCTGTTACTACGGTTAACGCTTGGGATAATAGTATTCCTAGCCCCATCCCAACAAGTAAGGAACTAACTCCGATAATAAATGTTTCATAAATTAAAATCTTTGATATTAAAAACTTAGGCATACCTAATAAAGTATATAAACCAAATTCTTTCTTTCTACGTTTGATTAAGAAATTGTTCGCATATAGAATTAAGAACGCTAAGATAATCGCAACAAATACCGATAAAGCACTCATTAAAACGGATAATTGTTCTACAAGCACACTTTGTCTATCGTTCATTTCCATAACAGCCTGTTGGCTTTGAAACGAGTTAAAGGTATAAAACAAACATACCGCGAAGGCTAACGTTAGAAAGTAAATAAGGAAATCTCTAAAACTCTTTTTAACGTTTTTAAGCGCAAGTTTAAAGTACATTGCTCGTGTCACCTCCTAATAAAGTAACAACTTCCAATATTTTATTAAAGAAGTCTTTTCGAGAATCATTTCCACGTACGATTTCATTAAATATTTTTCCATCCTTAATAAATAAGATACGATGTGCATAAGAAGCAGTAAAGGCATCATGCGTTACCATCATAATGGTCGCCTTGAATTCACGATTCATGCGTTCCATGGATTCTAATAACATACGACTTGACTTTGAATCCAAAGCACCTGTTGGTTCATCCGCCAAAATCATACTAGGATTGCTAATCAACGCACGTGCAGAAGCAACTCTTTGTTTTTGGCCACCAGATAATTGATAAGGATATTTGTTTAACGTATCCATAATATCTAATTTATAGGCAGCTTCTTTTACTCGCATATCAATTTCTGAACTCTTTACTTTTTGAATCGTTAAGGCAAGGGCAATATTCTCATATGCCGTTAAGGTATCTAACAAGTTGAAATCCTGAAAGATAAATCCTAATTCATCACGACGAAACTTACTTAAATCATCCTTTTTCAATGCGGTAATATCATGGTCATTGATATAAATATGTCCGCTCGTCACACGATCAATGGTAGAAATACAGTTTAATAAAGTTGTCTTACCAGAACCACTTGGTCCCATAACACCGACAAATTCTCCTTCCTGTACTTGAAAGCTTATATTGTCTACAGCCTTTGTGATATTTCCACGACTCCCATAATATTTTTCTATGTTATCCACATGTAGTATTGTTTTCATAAACATCCTCCTCATTTGTATACTTTAAGTTTAATAGAGGAAACAATCCTATTCCATAGATGTATATATCATTGTTCTTACATTGTTGTAAGGTAAAACACAGAGCTATGTTTACCTTTTATAGGGATCTTCCATTTGTAAAGTATACTTATTGATAATTTATAAATAAAGAAAATATTAGTATAAATTAAGGATGGATGATTCTATGGAAAGCGTAATTATAATAACGAATATTTCTTTTGTCATATGCTTATTGTCCCTCCAATTTATATCGAAATTCTACAAAAATAGAAAGGTAGTGAAAATAATGGTAATAAATAGAGAGTTTATTGAATATAGAGATAGTTGTAGTAAGGCAATCAAAAGGTTCCTCTTGGGATTTTTTCTTAATCGTGAAGTCACATTATGTGATTTCGCAAAAATTTAAAGATATTTAGGATTTTCACATTTTATATCGTATATATATATTGAAGGGAGGTAA
Source organism: Amedibacillus sp. YH-ame6 (assembly GCF_053848845.1). Classification (NCBI taxonomy): domain Bacteria; kingdom Bacillati; phylum Bacillota; class Erysipelotrichia; order Erysipelotrichales; family Erysipelotrichaceae; genus Amedibacillus; species Amedibacillus sp. YH-ame6. The sequence continues at coordinate 121,073 of NZ_JBSPEZ010000007.1, read as the reverse complement.
TTAGATGAATGAAATAATTGCAAATGATAAAGAGTTCAAAGATTTAGTACACGTAATTCGTGGACAACAAGTTATGCTAGACAGTGATTTAGCCGAATTATATGGATATGAGGTAAAAAATCTTAATAAACAAGTTAGTAGGAATATTCAAAAATTTCCAGATGACTTTAGATTTCAGCTAACAATGGAGGAAGCTAAGAAACTTCCAAAGTTCCAATTTGGAACTTTGAACGATAGCCAAAATAAAAGAGGACAGAATATAAAGAAATTGCCCTTTGTCTTCACCGAAATAGGAGTTTATATGTTAGCCACTGTCCTAAATGGGGATATTGCCACAGAACAAAGTAAGTACATCATGCGATCTTTTCAAAAAATGAAGCATTATATAGTTGAGAATAAACAACTATTAGATTATTCATATGTAACTAGTATCAATAATCGTTTAGATAAACATGAAGCGGCTATAGACAAAATTATGGATAACTTCATTGATGATACTCCAATCAAAGAAATAACATTCTTAGAAGGACAGAAGTTTGAAGCGAATGAAGCATATATCAACATCTATAAACATGCAAAACACACGATTTTTTTGATTGATAATTATGTAGATATTGACACTTTATCTTTACTTAAGCATAAAAAAAGAAACGTGAATATTACCATATTTACTGCTAATAAAAGTGTACCAAAATTACATAAACTAGAAGTAGACAATTTTAATAGAGAATATTCCAGTTTATATGTTAAAAGGATTAGAGAATTTCATGATCGCTATATCGTTTTAGATTATGGCACATCTGATGAAATTATGTATCACTGTGGTCATTCTAGCAAGGATACTGGTAATAAAGTGAGCACTATTCATAAAATGTTGGACACAGAAGTTATGCATCCTGTAATAGATAGAATTTTAGAAAATAGTGACTTATTGTTTAGATAGATTTTTATACTTTAGGCAATTAGATAAATAGAAAAAGATAATCATTCATCACTGATTATCTTTTAATTTGATCAATTTGTATTTACTTTACGAATGGAAGATAGAGATATGTAAAATTGTATAACGATAGGGGAAGTGTTATACTGAGACCATAGTTGCGATTGATACAATTCGCTACTCATCACAAAAGGAGGTGTTTTTGATGCAGAACACCCATTTATACTTAGCGTTATATGAGAACTATCAGATTCATAATCGAAGTGATCATCAAAAACCTCCCCTGTCATTGTTCGTTGAATACTTACGTTCTGTAGTATCGTGACGAATATAAGAACATACAGAACGCTTGATTTCTAGATATTAAGAAAGGGTGTACTGATATATGAATAAGACAATAGGTTTTGTGAAAAGTGATAAACTGTTTGAAAAACGTTTGGCAATTTTGCCAGAAGATATTATGAAGATTACACATAAAGATTCAATTTTTATAGAAGAGGGTTATGGTAAAGATTTTGGCATAGAAGATGAATGTTACAACAAGGCGGGTGTGCATGTAGAGTCTCGAAAACAGGTACTTACTTGCGATATTGTTTGTGATCCTAAAATTGGAGAGGCAAGATATTTAAAGGATTTAAAAGAACATACACAATTATTTGGATGGATACATGCAGTAGAGGATCCTAAACTTACGTCCTTATTAGTGAATAAAAAGTTTGTTTGTTATGCATGGGAAGAACTTACACATAATGGCCGTCATTTATTTTGGGAGAATAATTTCATTGCGGGAGAAAGTGCAGTATTGCACGCTTTGCAATGTCTTGGTATCTTGGCATATGGAAAACAAGTCGCCATCATTGGTCGTGGAAATACTGCGATGGGAGCGAACTATATCATACAATCCCTTGGTGGCAAGGTAAAATTCTTTAATCGTCAAATGGAACATGAACTACGTGATGAGATAGGTGATTTTGATATTGTCATCAATGCAGTACTATGGGACCCATCAAGAGTAGACCATATCCTGTATCATAAGGATTTACAACATATGAAACCACAGGCTATGTTAATTGATGTTAGTGATGATGCGGATGGCGCAATTGAAGGCGCTCGTTCCACAACAATCAAAGATCCACTTTATGAAATGGATGGTGTTATGGTATATGCAGTGAATAACACACCTTCTCTTTACTATCGCAGCGCAACTTCAACGATTTCGCCTTTGATTGCAGATTACGTGGACGCACTGATTACAAGCAAAGAGGAAATCTTAAAGGAATGTAAAATCATCTCCTGTGGTGTGATCCATGATGAAAAGATAACAACGTACCAAACAAGTATGCAACAAAAAAACAAAGCGATAATACACTAAATAAAAAAATGAAGGCACTGTCGAGTGTCTTCATTTTCATTTTAATAACATAAGTTTACTAATAGGAAACGTAATACAAATGGTTGTCCCCACTGATGGAGTAGACTGCGCATCAATGGAAAGATAGAGTTTATCACATAAGCTCTTACAAAGGTATAATCCCATACCTGTTGCTTTTTCATTGGTACGTCCATTTGTACCCGTAAATCCTTTATCAAAAATACGAGAGATATCGTGTTCCTCTATTCCTATTCCATTGTCATGAATATGTAAAGAAATATTATTTTCTGATTTTGTAGTATAAATATGGAGCACTCCTGTTTGTTCACTTGTGTACTTTAGGGCATTGCCAATGATTTGATTCAAAATAAATTCTAACCATTTCGCATCACTATACACATGTACGTCAATATCATCAATTTCCATTCGAATCTTTTTATAAATAAACGTCTTGGAATGTTTACGAATGACTTTATTGACACTTTCTTGTAAGGAGATATCTTTGATAATATAATCTTTTTCTGGATTCGTACTTCTTGCGTAATAAAGAGCTTGATCGACAAAATCCTCGATTTTATTAATCTCTTCCACAAGGCTTTCACTTGCTGGACCTGGATTGTTTTGTATCACCAACTGCGCTGCCGCAAGTGGTGTTTTTACTTCATGTACCCACATCTCAATATAATCTTTATAATCATTTTGACTAAGACGATAGGTATTCACATGCTCTGCCATTGATTTATCAACAGTTCTTAACGTATCATGTAATATTTTCCCATCCATAAATAAAGGTTCTTCTATCACTTCCGTTAAAAGATATTTCTTATCCAACCCTTCAAGAATACTTTCTAACTTTGTATAAAAGGATTTTCTTCTTCCAAATTCCACAAACATAGTACAAAAGAAGGTAATCCAAATAAGTATTTCAATAATGATAATGACTTGAAAATTTGTCCTAACTGCATATAGAAACATAAAGATAACGGTACTTGTAAATAAGGTAAAGAGAACATAATAAAACTTCTCACGTAAGAAATCTCTAGTCCTCATATATGATATAACCCAATCCTCGTTTTGTCGCAATCAGATCATCTAACTGTAGATATTCTAACTTCTTACGCAAACGATTGATGTTTACTGTTAAGGTATTATCATCCACAAACAGATCACAATCCCACATATGTTGCATCAACTCATTACGAGATACGATTTTGTTCTTATTCTCAAACAAACAATGCATAATACGAAGTTCATTCTTTGTTAAATCCGCAAGTTTATCTCGATAGGATAAGGTACTCTTAGAAATATCCAATTGTATATCATGGATACTTAAAACATTTCCACTAGAATGTTCATACGCTCTTTGTAAAACACGTGAAATACGTGCTAATAAAATTTGTAGATTATAAGGTTTTGTGACAAAATCATCTGCTCCTAAGTTCATACTTATTAATTCATCCATTTCAGAATCACGACTTGTGACTACAATAATAGGAAGATTACTATCTTTTCTAATTTCACGACAGATAAAATGACCGTCCACAACAGGAAGGTTCAAATCTAACAAGATTAAATCTGGTTTCTCTTCTTTTACAACATCAAGAATATGTTCAAAATCAATAGGCGCAAGCGCTTGATACCCATTCTTTCCTAAAAAATCACTAAGTTCATTACGTATTTTATCATTATCTTCAATTACCATAATACGATACATGATATCACCACCTAGTCTTATTATAACGTATGAAATCTTTTAAAAAAAGTTTTATCGTAGCAACTTACAAAAGTGTTAGCTAACATATACTTCTTTTTTGTAAACAAAAGGCATTCGTAAAAAAAAGTAACTATAATCCCATTGACAAAGTACACTTGATGTACTACTATTAAATAAAGTACATTGAGTGTACTTTATGGATATGGATGGGAGTACAATTATGGATGATTTTATAAGAGCATCAGAGCAAATTTCTCTTTTTTGTAGAATGAATATCAATATAAAAAGAGAACTTCCCGTTCGCTCCAGTGAAATGGGAATGTTGATTTATTTGGTGAAAACAGAAGAGGAAAAAACACCAATCGGAGTAGCACGATTTTTCCGTTTTACAAAATCAATGGCAACGAATATGGTAACCTCTCTATCTGCAAGTGGCTATATTGAGAAAAAACAATCTGAAACTGATAAACGTAGTGTTCTTCTCATTCCAACGGATAAGGCTATTCAACTTGTAGAAGATACGTATGAAGAATACTTTAAAATGATGTCTATATTGAAAGAACGAATGGGTGAAGAGAAATTTAGTGATTTGTTAGCATTATTGGAAACAGCAAATGATATTCTGTTGGAAGGAAAAGACAATGGGTAGAATTTTAGTAACTGGTGCTTCTGGGAACGTAGGTAAATACGTGGTAAAATACGCCCTTGAGAATGGGCAAGAAGTAACCGTAGCAGGGACATGTGTAGAAAGGCTTACCAAAATGTTTGGTGATAAAGTGAAGGCAGTTCATTTCGATTTTACAGATCCAACAACATTTAACAATGCTTTGGAAGATGTAGACAGGGTATTTATAATGCGTCCACCACATTTAGGTAAACCAGATGACTTAAAACCATTTATTGACGTATTAAAAAACCATGGAGGAATGAAACTAATCAGCTTTCTTTCTTTGATTGGCGTTGAAAACAACCCTGTTCCACCACACCATAAAATTGAGAAGTATATCGAGCAAGCAAAATTACCTTATTGCCATATACGTCCTAGCTTCTTTATGCAGAACATCAGTGGTATTCATGCTTTTGAGATAAAGTATTTTGACAGGATTGTTGTTCCAGTAAAAAAAGCATTAACTAGCTTCATAGATGCTGAGGATATTGGCGAAATCACTGCAAAGGTCTTAAGTGAGCCTGAGTCACACCAAAATAAAGGCTATTCGATAACAGGTTCAGAAGCAATTGATTATTGGGAAGTTGCAAAAATCTTATCTAAACAATTAGGCAGAGATATCATATATACCAATCCTAAACCATCTATTGCAAAAAAATATTGGATAGAAATAAGAGGATTGGAAAAAGAATATTGTACTGTTATGGGGATGTTGTATATGATGACACGTTTGGGAACAGCAAAAAAAGTAACACCAATTTTTGAACAGGTAATGAATAAGAAACCACAGACATTTGAGCAATTTGTAAAGAAAAATATAAGTTATTGGCAGTAACGATTAAGCGGTAGATTTAAACTCTACTGCTTTTTTTAGTTAGAAAAAGAAAGCATGACTTGTATCGTCTATATGCTTTCTTATCCATTTGTATTTGCCATCGAATTATAATTCGCTACGATTGGCTTATTTGTGACAATATGTAAGTCAACTTCTAAAATCTCATATTTACGAATATGCATATGATTACTTAATAGTTCAATTCTTGCAAGTTCCTTTGTCTTAAATAACATTGGTATGGTATCATCCATAATCAAGTGATGTGAACTTCCTTCCCCAAAACGTGTATCGATTCCAGAAAACCATCGGTTGGTTTTGGTACTTCGAATAGCGTACATGATCATTCCTCCTATGTTCATGATTGCCATTCTTTTCCATCTTATGCATTAGAATTGAATTTTTGAGTGTAACACCTTACCAATAATCTGTATACGATTGGCTTGCATATCTTCTTCACTAAAAACTTTAGGTTCATACACAGGATTGGTCGCCATAAGGATTAAGGAATGTTCTTTCTTAATCACTTTCTTAATCGTGACTTCACTTTGATCTAATAAAACCACCGCAATATCCCCATTATCCACATCTTGACAAGTCTTCACATATACCAAGTCCCCATCATTGATACGAGATCCATTCATAGAATCACCTTGTACTTTTAAATAATAGTCCCCTTGTGAAGCCTCTTTCTTTGTGACTTCTTCATATCCTAACAAATTCTCATTGGCAAATAAATCATACCCAGCTTTCACATATCCTAAAATAGGTTTCACTTGTCCATTAAGAAAAGTAAACACATCAATTCCAAATAACTCCGATAGCTTTTCTAATTTAGAATCTGGTATATTTTTCGATTCTCCGGATTCCCATCGTTTTACTGTAGACTTCGCGACACCTACGACATCTCCAATGGCTTCTAAACTCATTCCATTTATTTTGCGATAATAGGTAATTAGTTCACTAAGGTTCATAACATATCCTCCAGTACTATATGGTTAGTTTATCACAGATATGAATGTTGTCAATAATGGAACGATCATTTTTTACAAAATGGAAAATAATTCAAATGTTCCAAAAACTATTGAAATATGGAACAAAAGTATTATAATAAATCCAGAGGTGAACGACATGGGCGAACGAGTTATTTTGCATTGTGATATCAATCATTGTTATGCGCAAATTGAAGAGATGAAATTTCCACAGTTACGAGATGTACCCATGGCAGTTGGAGGACATGAAGAAGAACGGCATGGAATTATATTGGCAAAAAATGATGAAGCAAAAAAATTTCATATTACAACAGGAGAATCCTTGCGGGAAGCCTATGCGAAATGTCCACATCTTCGCATTGTTCACCCAGATTATGAAGAATACATTTATTACACAGATAGAGTGAAAGATATCTATCATGAATATAGTGATAAGGTGGAATCTTATGGATTGGATGAGGCATGGGTTGATGTAAGTGAGTCTCTTCCTTTATTTGGCTCTGGGTATGAAATCGCAAAACTTATTCAAACAAGGGTTTATCAAGAAATTGGGTTAACAATTTCCATTGGTGTTAGCTTTAATAAAATATTCGCAAAGCTAGGTTCTGATATGGATAAGCATATGGGGTTAACAGAAATCACAAAAGAAAACTATAAAGAAAAGGTTTGGGGTTTATCTGTTGGAGAACTCTTTTATGTAGGAAGAGCCACAAAGAAAAAGTTACAATATTATTCTATTGAGACAATTGGACAACTTGCCCAATTGCCACTAGGGTGGATGAAGGATCATTTCGGGAAAATGGGGGAATGGATTTGGTGGTTTGCGAATGGAGAAGATGTATCTGAAGTAGCACTCTCTAACCACAAGGAACAAGTAAAATCAGTAGGTAACGCAGTTACTTCTCCTAAGGATGTTTGTACATTTGAAGAGGCAAAACTAGTGTATTATGTCTTGGTAGAATCCATCGCCTCACGATTGAAAGAACAGGAACTAGCAGGGAATATTATTAGTATATCTTTGCGTAGTAAGGAGCTTATTACTTTTCATAGACAAAGAAAGATAGCACAAGCAACCAACTTAGCAAATGAAATCATGCCGCATGTGATAGAACTTCTACAAGAAAATTACACCTTTCAAGTACCTCTTCGAACCATTGGGGTATCCATTAGTGGAATCGAAAAGGATAGTGCTTATCGACAAATGAATTTCTTTGTGAGTGAAGAAGAACGCCATAAACAAAAATGTTTGGAAGAAACCATTGATGGAATACGTTTGAAATTTGGATTCTCTAAGGCAAAACGATGTGCCATGTTGTTGGATAAAAAGCTAACGAATTTTAATCCTAAAGAAGATCACATTGTATATCCAGTTTCCTTTTTCTAGGAGGTCATTATGAAATTATATAAACGTTATGTAAGTGTATATCAGAAGGTGGATAAAGAAGGTGGAATTACACCAATTTCTATCGTATGGGAAGATGGAAGAGAGTACGCTATTGATCGCATTATAGATGTAAAAAGAGCAGTATCAGAAGTAGGAGGATGTGGGATTTTATATCGTTGTCGTATCGCGGGGAATATTCGCAATCTATATTATGAAAGAACAAGGTGGTTTATGGAAAGTACAAAACCATAAACATGTTTGTCCAACTTCGTCGAAATGTTTTTCATAAAACAACCCATCTATGAAATATCCAGAAATAAAATGGTTATACTAACAAAAGCGACATTGGAAAAACATATACTGAGGAATGATAAGGATGGTGATGATATGAAGTATCGCATGAATAAACAAGTGAGCGCAATCATGGATTGTGCAAAACAAGAAGCCAAAGACATGGGAAACAACTATATCGGCAGTGAACACTTACTGCTAGCGATATTAAAAGATAGCAGCACGCCTTTATCCAAAATGTTATCTTCACAAGGGATGTACTACTTTCAATTGAAAGAGGATCTTATGGTGTTGTTTGGATTAAAGGATCAAAATGTAGAAGAAATACAAGTCACGCAAGTAGTGGATAGTATTTTAGAAAGTGCTATGATGAAAGCAAATCAAAAACAAACGAAGCAAATGGATGTGGAATGTTTGTCTTTGGCTTTGTTGCATACGACAAGCTGTGTGGCAACAGAAATCCTTCATCGTTATGATATTGATGAAGATATCTTACTGATGCAATTGGAGAATGGCTCTATGCATGAACTTGATAAATTAGGAGAACTACGTAATTTAAATGTATGTGGTAGTAATGTAGATATTGTAGGAAGAGATGATGAATTGAATTTCATGATCTCTATTTTATCGCGCAAGGATAAAGCAAATCCCTTGTTAATTGGAGAACCAGGAGTTGGAAAAACAGCATTAGTAGAAAAATTAGCAGGTATGATTCAACAAGGAAAAGTACCTTCTTTAGCAAATGCAATCTTATATGAATTGCATTTGAACTCTTTGGTAGCTGGCACAAAGTATCGTGGAGATTTTGAAGAGAAGCTTCAAAATATTATCAAGCTATTACAAAAATATCCTAATGTCATCTTATTTATCGATGAGATTCATCAGATGATAGGAGCAGGAAAATCTGAAGGTTCCATCGATGTATCAAGTGTTTTGAAACCTTATCTTGCAAGAGGTATTATCAAATGTATTGGCGCTACAACGATTGAAGAGTATGAGAAATACATTGAAAAAGATCGGGCATTGGAACGTCGTTTTCAAGTGATTACAATCAAAGAGCCTAGCAAAGAAGAAACTGTAGAAATGTTAAAGGCAAAAATAAAAGAATATGAAGAGTTCCATTTGGTACAGATACCAAAGGATATGATATCGACAATTGTACAATATTGTGAATATTATATTCCTGCACGAAAATTCCCAGACAAAGCCATTGATGTTTTAGATTTGGCTTGTGTGGGAGCGAAACGTTCTCATAAACAATTCATAGATGAAGAGATTGTGAAAGATGTTATTGAAAAATTAACTGCGATACCTATCGCATCTCGAAATCGTTTGGATGAATTAAGACATCAATTAGAAAAGAATATGGTAGGACAAAGGGATGTTATACGAAAGGTAATTCATCAATTGGAATGGATTGAACAAGGAGTCATATCGAACCGACCTTTAGGAGTGTGGCTTTTCCTGGGAAATCATGGGGTAGGTAAGAATACATTGATTGATATATTCAATCATAACTATCTAAACCAAGGAGATGTTGTGCTGTTTGATATGGCATCATTTGAAAAGAATATTGAACACAATTTATCAAAGCTACGTAGAAATCCATATACCATCATATCCATTACCAACTTACACATGGCTAATGAGGGAATGTTACAGTTTTTAAGACAGTCGATTCAAAAAGGATATATTGAACGAGATATTTATAAAATTGATTTACGTCATTCCATTATGATTATGCAAGGAGATTTCCCGATATCCAAACATAACTCTTTACGATTTGATGAAGAAACTCGTCCATATGAACAAATAGAAAGGGCTCTTGGAAAATCGTTTGTGGAGATCTTTGATGAAATTTTCATGTTTCGTGATTTAGAACCTAAAGAGAAAGTATCGGTTGTACAAGGCATGTTGAAGAAATGGAATAAAACAATGGAAGAGACTGCCATCATGGAAGCAATTGAAACAAGTCCAACATTGGAAGCCGCAACGAAGAAGTTAAAACAGAAAATAGTAAAGGCTTAATTAAAATGAAATTTACGAGGAGTCCTGATAAGGGCTTCTTGTTGTTTTATGGAAATCTTTTATTCAGTGATACATAAAGGTTAATCTGAGATATAATAGTATGAGATAAAGAGAGGGAATTGGTATGAGTGAAAAAGATAATTTAATAGCGATAATGGATGCTATACATACTACAGAAATGGGAGAAGAGCGTATCAAGAGAAACTTAGGTGTTTGTGTTGAGGATGTTGTTTCATGGTGTAAACAACAAATAAGCAAGGAGTCTTGTGACGTCGTTAGAAAAGGTAAGAATTGGTATGCGACTTTAGGAGAGTATGTTTTTACGATCAATGTCCATAGTTATACCATTATAACTGCACATAAACATAAAAGATAACTCATATTGTACCTCAAGAAGTGAAAGTACATAAATTGGTAGTGAATGATCAAATGATAGATGATTTACTACTTTTTTTGTAGATTCAAATAATTTATTCTATGAAAAATATAGAACCATTGATTGAACAATAAAATCAAGATACACATTTTTTATCATTCTAAATCCATACTAAGTTTGCATATGTATATCAAATAGACTTTTAAGTGAAACTGCATGCATTCGAAAGTCATGAATGTTTCCAATGGGCATTTCTATGGGTTTGTGGTACAATTGGAAAAGAAAGTGTGGTGGTAAATATGCATCCAGAACCCAAACAAACATCATTGAATCAAACACAAGAGGATCATTTACCACCGTCGATGTGCTAGATCCTCCTATTAAAGGAGAGACCATATGAAGAGAATAGTTACAAAAGAAGAATTGCTTGATTTGTTTTTGCATGGAAGCGCGCAAGATATTAAGGACACCATTGATACCATACATCCTGCAGATATCTTGGACCTTTTGCATGCGCATAAAGAAGATGCGGATAAGATTTTAGGTCGTTTGCCAGATGATGTTTTAGCAGATGTAGTCGAAGAAGAAGATGACGAAGATAAGTATGAATTATTGAAACAACTATCGGATGCTCGTCAAAAAAATATATTGGATGAAATGTCGAGTGATGAAATCACAGATTTGATTGGAGAATTAGAAGAAGACGAAGTTGCAGAAGTCCTTGAAAAAATGGACTATGAAGATCAGTTGGATGTTCGAAAATTGATGAGTTTTGAGCCTGAAAGTGCCGGCGGTATCATGACAACAGAGTTCATCAAAATATTCGCAAAAAATACAGTAAAAGAAACGTTAAATTATTTACAGAAAAATACCGATCGAGAGACAAGCTATTATCTATATGTTGTGGATAACACAGATGTATTGAAGGGTGTTGTTTCTCTGCGTGATATTGTTACAAGTTCTTTTGATACACCAATGATGGAAATTACCAATCCCAATGTTATCACCTTGCATTATAGTGAGGACCAGGAAGAAGTTGCTCATAAATTTGAAAAGTATGGGTTCATCTTAATGCCTGTTGTGGATGATGAAAATCATATGTTGGGAATTGTAGAATTCGATGATATCATCGATATCATTCAAGAAGAGAATACAGAAGATATTCACCATTTAGGTGGGGTTAATAAAGAAGAACGTGTAGATTCTACAACACAAGAATCCTTTAAAAGTCGTATTCCTTGGTTAATTGTAAATTTATTTACTGCTGTACTAGCAGCCGCAACGGTGAGTTTGTTTGAAAGTACCATTGCACAATATGTTGCGTTAGCTACCATTATGCCAATTATTACAGGTATGGGTGGTAATGCCGGAACACAAACATTGACCATTGTTGTTCGAGGGATTTCTTTGGGAGATTTGACCAAAGAGAATGCGATGAGAATTTTGTTTAAGGAGTTTGCGGTTGGAATTTTAAGTGGACTTGTGATCGGACTATTGGTTGCGGGAGGCGCATTGTTAATGGAGAGCAATCCAATCTTTGGAGCGGTTGCGGGTATTGCGATGTTACTCAATATGATATTAGCAAATCTTGCGGGTTATTTTATTCCAATTATCCTTGAAAAGTTCCATGTAGACCCTGCCTTAGCAAGTGCAGTGTTTGTAACTACAGTGACCGATGTTATGGGATTTTTCTTATTCTTAGGTTTAGCAACCATGGTGTTGCCATATATCATTTAGGAGGTGTATGAATGAAAGCACTTATTACAGGAGCAAGTAGTGGAATTGGCCGAGATATGGCGAAAGAGTTAGCGAAACGAGGATGTGATCTTGTGTTGGTCGCAAGACGTGGAGATCGTTTACAGAAATTGAAAGAAGAATTATCCGTTGAAGTCGATGTGATTGTTGCGGATTTAAGTAAGGAACAGCAGTGTCGTGCAGTATATGAACGAGTGAAATATGATGGTGTGGATATTTTAATCAATAATGCTGGATTTGGTGATTTTGGAGAATTTGATACAACCGATTTAGATAAAGAATTACAGATGATTCGCACCAATATAGAAGCGGTTCATATTCTAACTAAGTTATTTCTGAAGGATTTTGTGAAGAATGATAAAGGGATGATCTTGAATGTTGCTTCTTCTGCGGCATTTTTGCCTGGTCCTTTAATGGCGACTTATTACGCAACCAAAAGTTATGTATTGCGATTGAGTATGGGGATTCATAAAGAACTTAAGAAAAAAGGTAGTATGGTTTCTATTTCTGTGTTATGTCCAGGACCTGTAAGAACGGAGTTTGATAAAATCGCGAACGTTAAGTTTATGATGCGCGGGAAAAAAAGCAAACGTGTTGCGAAAGATGCTTTAGAGGGTATGATGAACCGAAAACTTTTAATTATTCCAGGAGTTTTAATGAAGGCATCTTATTTTCTAACGAAGTTTATGCCGAATGAAGTGTTGATGGAATGTAGTTATCATATACAACATCGTAAGAATAAATAAACAGGAACTGTAACGAACGTTACAATTCCTGTTTTTCAAGTTTAGATGTACAATGTGGACAACGAGTTGCCTCTATTGGAATTTCACTTTTACAAAATTCACATTGTTTTGTGGTTGGTGCTGCTTCTACAATGTCTTCCTTTTTCACACGGCTGGCAAGCGTGTTCATAGTTTTTACCATCGCAAAGATAACAAATGCCATGATTAAAAAGTTAATGACTTCTGTTAGGAAGGTACCATAATTTAAAGTGGATGCGCCTGCTTTTTGTGCTTCTGCAATGGTTGCGTAAGTATTTCCGTCAAGCGCAATAAACCAATTGGTAAAATTAATGCCACCAGTAATCATGGTGATAATAGGCATGATTACATCATTCACTAAAGAACTTATGATTTTTTGAAATGCCCCACCGATGATGACACCAACCGCTAAGTCAAGAACATTTCCACGCATGATAAACGTTTTAAATTCATTTAAAATATGTTTCATGATATCCCTCTTTTCTACGTCATTATTTTAACATAATTCTATCTAGGAATTACAATCTATGGTAAAATAAACTATATATACATTCTTTTATTACATATGAAGATATGGGGTGTTAATTTGAAAAAGAAAATATCAAAGAATATTCTTACCTTTATACTATTCATATCTATATCCGCAGTAGCAATTGTGGGAGGCTCTTTTTACTTCATTCATGGGACAAATGAAGATGTGAGTGCTTTAAATAAAAATTTTCTAAGTGAAATTGCTTCTCAAAATGCAAGTATTATGCAGAAAACAGTACAAATACATTTGGATAAGTTAGCTGCTATATCCAATGTGATTGGTAAGGAAGATGAATTCTCAATTGATTTTGCGATTGATATATTACAATCAGAAAGTTCTCGTTCTTCATTTAAACGTATGGGATACGCAGATTTACAAGGGAATGCGGTTACCACCGATGGACAAGAATTTAGTATTGCGAATAGGGAATACTTTAACAAAGCTATTCAAGGAAACGATAGTGTAAGTGATCGCCTAACAGATAAAGTAGGTGGGGCTTATATCAATGTGTATGCTGTTCCTTTTTATCAAAAAGGTGAAATAGCGGGAGTTATATTTGCGACCAATCGTAATGATGATTTTATTGAAATATTGAGTTCTAAGACATTTGGAGGAGAGGGATTCTCTTATGTTATTAAGAAGGATGGATCTCCGATTGCATACCCTAGTGATGTAAATGATTCATCATCTGATTTAACAGATTTATTTGATGAAATTGATGCTTCACAAGATGGAAAAGAAAAGGTTAGTGCCATCAAAGAACAGATGAAGCATGATGAAGAAGGATTTGTTTCTTATACATGGAATGATGTAGAGCGTCTTGGTGCATACTGTAAAATAGGAATTGAGGATTGGTATGCAGTTACCTTGGTACCTAAAGCAGTTATTACTAGATATACCGACCGTATTGTAATAAGAAATATAGGAATCGTTGTGTTAACTGCGATTACATTTATTCTATTACTCATATTCATTATTTTACAGAATCGTAAGAGTCAAAAAAATCTTATGAAGATTGCATATGAAGATGAATTGACGGGTTGTTCGAATCTTAATGCATTTAAGTATATTGCGCAACGTTTATTGAATGAACGCAAAACTATTTCGTATATCTGTGTGAAGTTTGATATTGAAAACTTTAAGTTTATCAATGATCGTTTGGGGTTTCATACAGGAGATGCCGTATTAAAAAATATTTCTGATGTATTACATGAAATTTTGGATATGAATAAAGAAGCATATGCACGTATTAGTGCAGATGAATTTATTGTGATGATGCAAGATAAACATGAGAATTTTCTAGCGGAGATTCGTCAAAAATTCGTAGATAACTTTAATCGATTGATGGGCTCTGATTTTGATCATTTGATACGTTTCCATTCAGGTGTTTATATTGTAGATAGCGAAGAAAAAGATATTTTCAGTATCTATGAAAAAGTAAATTATGCTCATCGTCAATCAAAAAGCTTAGTGGCAAATAGTGATATTGTTGAGTTTTATTATGATGACGCAGTACGAGTGGAGGCAAAACGGAGAATTGAAATCAAAGACTCTATGGCAAAAGCATTCGACCATGAAGAATTTGAAGTGCACATACAACCGAAGTATCGTTTGAAGGATGAGCTTATTTCTGGAGGAGAAGCGCTCGTTCGTTGGCGTCAAAAAGATGGAAGCCTATTATTTCCAGGATCCTTTATACCATTATTTGAAGAGAATGGTTTTATCATCAAGCTAGATTTATATATGTTTGAACATGTATGTAAAATCATTCAAAGCTGGATTTCACAAGATTTACCACTCGTATGCATATCTGTGAACTTTTCAAGATTACACTTGTACAATGCGAACTTTATAGGAGATTTAGTTGATATCGCAAATCGATATCAAGTCCCAAGAGAGTACATCGAATTGGAATTAACGGAAACTATCTTCTTTGAAAATGAAGGTTTATTAGTAGATGTTCTTACGAAGGCTCATGATGCGGGATTTAGTGTATCCATGGATGACTTTGGAAGTGGATATTCATCACTTGGTTTACTAAAAAATATTGATGTCGATGTAATTAAAGTTGATCGTAATTTCTTTGTGGATGATATTTACAAAGAACGTACAAAAATTGTTGTGGAAAATGTTATGGAAATGGCGAAAAAACTAGGTATTCATACATTGGCGGAAGGAATCGAGAAAAAAGAACATATCGATATGTTAAAGGATTTCGGATGTGATTATGTGCAAGGGTATTATTATGCAAAACCAATGCCAGTGAGTGAGTTTGAAGAACGTTTGAAACAAGAAATAGGAAAGGGTGGAAACGCATGAAGTATAGTGCATTGATAGTTGCGGCAGGTAGTGGAAGCCGTATGGGTCTTGGATATAATAAACTTTTGTATACCTTTGATAGTGGAGAAACCATTATTGAAAAAACGGTATCAATCTTCTTAAAAGATGCACAGTGTACACAAATCGTGCTAGTGATAAGTGAAGAAGATAGGGAAGTATTTAAGAAACTATTTCCTCAGGAAGACATCGTCTTTACCATTGGTGGAGATACACGTCAAGAATCTGTATATAACGGTTTAAAGGAAGTTAAAGAAGAACATGTTATGATTCATGATGGTGCGCGTCCTTGGTTATCACAAGAGTGTATGAATCGTATTTTGGATGAACTTTCTATACACAAAGCATGTTTGTTAATGGTTCCTGTAAAAGATACCATTAAGGAAGTAGTGAATGGGAAAGTGGTTCAAACGTTTGAAAGAAGCAATCTTAGACAAGCACAAACACCACAAGCATTTGAAACCAAGCTCATTATAGAGAGCTATGAAAAAGCAATGCGAGAAGGTGTTGTTGCGAGTGATGATGCACAAGTTGTGGAACTTTGTAGTGATGAAATTGTACATGAAGTAGAAGGAAGTTATGAGAATTTAAAAGTAACGACCATAGAAGATATTCGTTCATAGAAAAACTCTGCGCTGGCAGAGTTTTTTGTATGTAGGAGTGTTTGCTTATCGTTCGATACGTGATAATGCATTTAGTGTAACTGTTTTTACACCCGCATCTTGTATCGCCAATAATTCTTCTTCATCCGCTAGTACATCTGTGATTAAGTAATCAAACGATTGGATGTTACCACTGATAAAGCTGTGTTCATTTTTTATCTTTGTATGATCGGCTAATATAAACGTTTCACCAAGACAACGGTTGATCATCATTTCATTGATGGCCACTTCTTGTAAGATTGCGGTTGTCATTCCAGAATGTAATGAAAACCCACTGCATCCTAAAAATGCTTTTGTGGCAGAAACACGATTCAAGTTGTTAAGTGCTAAATCACCAACCATACTTTCTTTAGGATTACGTAGTTCTCCACCAGTTAAGCAAATACTTAACAAAGGGTCATGATCCATAAAGATCGCTTTTCCATTATTGGTAATAACGGTGACTCGTTTATTCTTGATATAAGGAATGATTAATAAAGCAGTAGAACTTGTGTTGATAAAAATAGTATCACCATCCTGTACGTATTGTGCCGCATATTTTGCGATGGCATGTTTGTACAATTCGTTAGACATTGTTGGATCATCGATATTAACAAAGCTTTGAATTAGCTTTGCGCCTCCATAGAAACGTTCGACTGCACCTTTTTCTTCCCAATATTGTAAGTCTCTACGTATGGTTAAGGCGGATACATGTAATTGTTGTGCAAGGTCATCCACAAGGGCTTTTCCTTTGGATTGAATCTCTCTCATAATCGTATCCCTACGTTCATCTACGATGGCTTTGTTCATTTTCATAATAACACCTCAAATCTTCTCTAGTAGTTTAAGCGCTTCTTTTTTATAGGTTAGTTGATTACTTAATTGTAAAACTTTTTCTAGCATTTGGCGAGCATTTTTATGATCTTCTACTGCGATATATGCGCGTGCATATTCTAAATAGAACTGTGATAGTTCTCGATGATTAAAGTTTTGGGTATGTACATCATGAAAACAATGAAGACTTTTCTTATAATCTTTTGTGCTTAAATAGTAGAGTGCGTCAATGAATTCCCAACTATATAAAGGATTCACTTTTGTACCTTTTATTTTCGCGCCACGAACTTTGATCACTTCTTGGTAATATTTTTTCACTTGTGTACGATTTCCTTTTCGATAATTTGATAAGAAGTATGTATAATTACGAATCAATAAATAATCAAGGGAAGAACGAAACATGTTGTCATGATCTTCTAGTATAGATAAGCAGGTGTCTGGTTGGTTGATATCTTGATAGTATAAGGTATCAAAGATATATAGAGGATTCTTATAATTTTTAAGAATGTCTTTTTTCTTTAATAGATTATAATAATGTCTTGCTTTTGCATGATCGCATTCCATCGTTAAGGAAGCTATCATATGTTGATATAAATATCGTAGATATTCTGCCCATAAGGCAGCTCCCATAAAAAATAGTAACAATATCAAATAGGCAACCTTGCCTTCAGCTGAAGGCTCAAGAACTAATTTGTATAATGTATATACTGTAAATATAATATAAATGGCATACATAATGTATTTGCGAGCTGGCTCGCTTAGGCGAAAACGATTAAGAAACTTCATAGTTATCACTCCTTTATATCGTCATTATATGATTGTTTAACTGTAATGTCAATATAAACATTCATATAAACAATCATATAATAAAATGACTATCGCTTACAAATGATTAAATATTCATAAAATATGTAAATTGTTCATAAAATGCTATTGCCAATAGAACGTTTAATAATTATGATATAGGTGTACAAAGTGCTTGGCCAAATGCATGCATGTAAATAACGACAACAATGGAGGATAAAAACATATGAGTCAAATTGACAATATCACAAGAGAAAAATGGATACTAGGTGCTTTCCCAGAATGGGGTACTTGGTTAAATGAAGAAATCGATCAAGAAGTTGTAGAAAAAGGGACTTTCGCAATGTGGTGGATTGGTTGTACTGGGTTATGGATTAAAACAGAAAACAATACGAACATCTCTATCGATTTATGGTTTGGAAATGGAAAACGTTCAAAGAAAACAAAAGAAATGGATCAATTCCATCAAATGAGAAATATGACAGGTGGAAGAATGACACAACCAAACTTACGTGCAGCACCTATTGTGTACGATCCATTTGCGGTAACAAGCGTAGACGCTGTATTATCTACACATTATCACAACGATCATATTGATCCATATTATGCAGCAGCTGTTATGAAAAACTGTGAAGATAAAGTTCCATTTATTGGACCAGCAAAAAGTGTTGAAAAATGGTTGAGCTATGGTGTTCCAGCAGAACGTTGTATCACTGTAAAACCAGGGGATGTCATCAAAGTAAAAGATACAGAAATTATCGTAGTAGATAGTTTCGATCGTACTTGTTTAGTAACGAATGATGTCGATGTTCGCGGTGTATGCCCAACTGATATGGATGAAAAAGCAGTAAACTATATCATTAAGACACCAGCAGGAAGTGTTTACCATAGTGGTGATTCTCATTATTCCACATATTATGCAAAACATGGAAAAGATTATGATATTGATATTGCCTTAGGTTCTTATGGAGAAAACCCTGCAGGAAATCAAGATAAAATGACATCTGTAGATATCCTTCGTATGGCAGAAGCATTAAACTGTAAAGTTGTAATTCCATTCCATTATGATGTATGGACAAACTTCAAAGCAGATCCACAAGAAATCAACATGTTATATGAATACAAGAAAGATGTATTACAGTATCAATTTCACCCATTCATTTGGGATGTAGGAGGAAAGTATGTTTGGCCTACAGATAAAGACAAACGTCAATTCCATTATCGTAGAGGATTTGAAGATTGCTTTAGCGATGAACCAAACGTTCCATTCCGTTCTATTTTATAGGAGAATGATATGTTAAAGGAAATAATTGAAAAAGGACATTACACATTTGAACAACATTTTGATCATTGGGAAGATGCAATTCGAGCAAGTTATCAACCTTTATTAAAGGATGGTACGGTGGAGGACGAATACATCGATGCAGTCATTAAGTGTGTAAATACCTACGGTCCATATATTGTGATAGCACCAAATATTGCGATGCCACATTCAACCGAAGGGGCTGTTGGGTGCAATGGTACGGCAATTAGCTTTATGAAAGTTCATGACGAAGTAGATTTTGATCCAAGTGATCCAGATAAGAAAGCAAGACTCTTCTTCTCTTTAGCTGCGATTGATCATGAAAAACATATCGAAAATATTTCACAATTGATGGAAACATTAATGAATGAGGAGATAGTGGAAGCACTATTACAAGCAGAAACGAAAGAAGAGTTTATGAAAATTGCGGATGATTTCGAATCATAAGCAAAGAGAGGATATAATTTTATGGGAGCAATTTTAGACTTTATATTAGGCATATGGAGTTTCTTCGCAACAAACATCCTAACGCAACCAGCATATTTTATTGGATTAATGGTACTTGTTGGTTATATGTTGTTAAGAAAGCCACTATACGAAGCACTTGCAGGATTTATTAAAGCAACCGTTGGATACTTAATCTTATCCGTTGGTTCTGGAGGGTTAGTAAATAACTTCCGTCCTATCTTGGTTGGTTTAAAAGATAGATTTGATTTAGATGCTATGGTAATCGATCCATACTTTGGACAAAATGCGGTTACTTCTGGATTGGATGAAATGTTCAAACGAACATTCTCACAAGTAATGATCTTATTATTAGTTGCGTTCATTATGAACTTAATTCTAGTTCGTTTAAAGAAATGGACAAAACTACGTGCAGTATTTACAACAGGACATGTTCAAATGCAACAAGCATCCACAGCGTTCTGGTTAATTCTATTCTGTTTCCCTAGTATGGGAGATACACCAATTCTTATCGTTATGGGATTGATTTTAGGATTGTATTGGGCAGTTGGTTCTAACTTAACAGTTGAAATTACACAGGAACTTACCGAAGGTGGTGGATTCTGTATCGCCCATCAACAAATGTTTGGTATTGCGATTTTTGGAAAAATAGCAGAAAAGATGAAAACAAAATCATCAAGAAGATTAGATGATATTAAATTCCCAGGGTTCTTATCTATCTTTAATGAGAACATGGTAGCTACTTCTGTATTGATGTTTATCTTCTTCGGTGCCATCTTGATGGTACTAGGAAAAGATTATTTGGTAACTATGGAATTTATGAAAGCGACTGATAATTTCTTCTTCTACATTATGACAACATCACTAAACTTTGCAGTTTATTTAGCAATTCTGCAGTTGGGTGTACGTACCTTCGTTACGGAATTAACAAATTCTTTCCAAGGTATCTCTAGTACTTTCTTACCTGGTGCAGTTCCAGGAATCGATTGTGCAGCGGTCTTTGGATTTGGTAGTGCGAATGCAGTTACAGTAGGATTCTTAATGGGTGCTTTAGGACAGTTCTTAGCCATTATGGTATTGTTACTGATGAAATCACCAACACTTGTTATTGCAGGGTTTGTGCCAGTCTTCTTCGATAACGCCGTAATTGCGACATATGCAGATAATCGAGGCGGTATTAAAGCGGCAGTTATTCTACCATTCATTTCTGGTTTGATCCAAGTATTTGGATCTGCGTTGATTGCTGGATGGGTTGGACTTGCGGCATACGGAGGATACCTAGGTATGTTTGACTGGGCAACTGTATGGCCAATGTTTACAGTCATTATGAAATTTGCAGGATACTTCGGTATTGCAATCGTTATCTTGATTCTACTTGCAATTCCACAGATTCAATATCGTAAACATCCAGATACATACTTCTTAATCGCAGAAGATTACGAAGAATACTTAAAGAAAATGGAAGCACAAAAGGCAACGAGTGCCTAGCATAGAGGAGATCATAATATGGCAGGAAAATTAAAAATAATGGTTTGTTGTGGCAATGGAGCTGGAACAAGCATGATGATAAAATTGAACGTCGATAAGGTTGTGAAAAAGATGGGTCTTGAAGTACAAGATATCCATCACTGCGCAATCTCAGAGGGTAAATCGGCAGCAGGACAATATGACATTGTATTATGCTCAAAGAACTTTGTACCAATGTTTGAAGATGCACAGAAAAAAGGCACAAAGATTGTAGGGCTAAAAAATGTAATGTCCGCAAAAGAAATCGAAGAAGGGCTGACAGCAGCACTTGAAAAATAAGTAAAAGCTGCCAAGCGCAGCTTTTCTTTTACCCAATCGTAAGAGGAAAGGAATGTAATATGAATATCGAAAAACGTACATTGGCTGAAATAAAACGTTGTTATTGTGCGAGTAGTTTGCCAATCAATCATACAAATCATATCGTCTTCGCAAGTGAAGACCCTAATGTTGGATGTAAGATGTTTGCTCTCGATACACTAACCTATGAAGAGACAATTTGGAAAGAAGCTGGAGGATGTATGTCCATTATAGCGATTCCAGGAAAAGAAAATGAATTTCTTGCAGTACAAGAGTTTTATTTAAAAGTATCCCCATCTTTAGCAAAGATTGTATGGGGAAAATATGGCAAGGATGGCTTTGAAATTAAAGATGTACTAGCTATGCCATATATTCATAGATTTGATATTTATCATGCAAATGGTGTGAATTATTTCATTGGCGCAACCATTGCGACTTCTAAAGAGAGTAAAGATGATTGGAGTGTACCAGGTAGAATTTATGTAGCACAATTACCAGAAGACTTATCCAAAGGGATTGAAGTAGAAGTATTGGTAGATGGTTTATATCGCAATCATGGGTATTGGAAAGATATGGATGAAAACTGTGGTTATTTTGGAAGTGATCAAGGGATTTTAAAAGTCATGCCTCCAAAAGAACTTGGTGGACAATGGCGTGTTGAGAGTGTATTACAAGGAGAAATCGGAGAGATTGCAACAGTGGATATTGATGGAGATGGAAACAAAGAAATCATGACCATTGAACCATTCCATGGAAATACAATCAAAATTTATAAGAAAGTAAATGGTAAATATACTCCAGTGTATACATATGAGAATGAAATTGATTTTGCACATACCTTAGTAGGTGGAACATTAGGTGGAACACCAACCTTTATTGCGGGTGTACGTCGATGTGATGCGGAATTGTTTTATGTGCAATACAAAGATGGGAAATATGTTAGCACGTGTATTGAAAAGGGTGTTGGCCCTGCCAATATCGCTTTAATCAATGAAGAACATCGAGATGTTATCGTTGCGGCTAATCATACAAAAAATGAGGCAGCGGTATACATCGTTACGAAGGAGGGCTAATATGTTAGAAGAACTAAAAAAACAAGTGTTTGAAGCAAACTTATTATTGCCGAAATATGGATTGATTACATTTACTTGGGGAAATGTCTCTGGAATCGACAGAGAAAAGGGAATCGTTGCGATCAAACCAAGTGGTGTGGAATACGATCATATGAGTGTAGAAGATATTGTCTTATGTGATTTGGATGGAAACGTAGTAGAAGGAAAACTAAAACCTAGCAGTGATTTAATGACACATCTTGCGTTCTATAAAAATTTTCCAAACATCAAAGGAGCCGTACATACACATTCACGTTGGGCTACTTCATTCGCACAAGCAGGAAAAGCAATTCCAGCGCTTGGTACTACACAAGCAGATTATTTCTATGGGGATATTCCTTGTACACGTTGCATGAGTCCTTTGGAAATACAAGGTGAGTATGAACTAGAAACAGGAAATGTCATTGTGGAGACATTTCAAAGTAAGAATATCAATCCCGATGAAATGCCAGGGGTGTTAGTTCATAGTCATGGACCATTCTCATGGGGAAAAGATCCTTTTGATGCAGTGCATAATGCAGTCGTAATGGAAGAGTGTGCAGCTATGGCATTTGCTTCTTTACAACTTCAAAAGGATGACAACAAACATATGCAACAAGAATTATTGGATAAACACTTTAAGCGTAAACATGGGCCAGGTGCATATTATGGACAGGGATGATAAGATTTACGCGTTAGGGCAATATGAAAAATCAATGCCAAGTGATCTCACATGGTTAGAAAAACTAACGTTATGCAAAGAGTTTGGGTTTGACTATTTAGAAATGAGCATCGATGAAACAGATGAAAAATTAGCGCGTTTAGATTACACAAAGAAACAGCGTGAAGAAATCTTAGACGCAATGTCTTTGAGTGGTGTTCGTATTCAGTCTATGTGTTTGAGTGGGCATCGTAAATATCCATTAGGACATCCTGATGTAGCTATGCAAAAGAAGGCTCTTGAAATCATGGAGAAAGCTGTTCAATTAGCATGCGACTTAGGAATACGTATCATACAATTAGCAGGATATGATGTATATTATGAAGAAGGAACTACACAAACAAGAGAAATCTTCATAGAAAATCTTGCGAAAGCTGTATATATGGCGGCAGAAAAAGGTGTTCTTTTAGGATTTGAAACCATGGAAACACCCTTTATGGATACGGTTGAAAAAAGTATGTACTATGTAGAAGCATTAAACTCACCATATTTAGGCGTTTATCCAGATATAGGGAATCTGAAAAATGCTAGTTTATTATATGGTGTAAGTGTTGATGAGGATATTGAAAAAGGGGCTGGGCATATCGTTGCCTCCCATCTGAAAGAAACCATTCCAAATCATTATCGTGAGATTACATTTGGTACAGGACATAGTGAATACACAAGTAATATAGAGGTTTTAAAACAAATGGGCGTTAGAATGTTTGTAGGCGAATTTTGGTATACTGGAAACAAAGATTGGAAAGAAGTTTGTAAACATAGCGCGTCTTTCTTAAGAGATAAATTAGACGCTGTATTTTATGGATAAAAAAGAAGTGAACGTTCACAATATACGTTGTATTGTCGCAGATATGGACGGTACATTATTGAACGATGAAAAGCAATTGGATAATGGCATTAGGGATGTGATTACGCAATTGAAAGAAAAAGGAATCGTGTTTACGCTAGCATCTGGAAGAAATGTACAAATTATGAAGTCATTTATTCAAGAGCTACAAATTGATTTTGCTTATATTGTGAACAACGGAGCTTGTATTTATCGTGGTGATGAATGCTTGTTTGAACAGACAATGGAAGAAGAGGACATGGCGAAAGCATTGTCCATTTACGAAAGTGAGTCAATCTCTTATGTTGCCTATACCTCAGAAGCAATTTATGTACATGGTGCACAAGAACCTTTAGAATTGTTTTTAAACCGATTAAAGGGAAAATCAACACTACGCTATGATTGTGCTGGCGTAGAGATTGCCAAACATCATGTCTTTAAGGTTGTTGCGGTAAATGAAAATCCTTCACAGATGAAACGTGTACAAGCACGCATTCATGCGACTTGCGAAAGCTTACAATGTTTAAGGAGTGAAGATGAAATCTACACAATTACACATAAAGACACAAGCAAAGGGATCGCATTAAAACGCATTATGGAAGATGCAGGTATTGATCTAAAAGATGTACTTGTATTTGGGGATAACTTTAATGATGTATCGATGTTTCAAGTTGCGGGAATTGCAGTTGCTATGGAGAATGCCCAAAACGATGTGTTACAACATGCGGATATGATTGCCCTTGACAATAATCATCAAGGTGTCAGTCGTTTTATTAAAGAACATATACTGAAATAAAAAATGGGATACTTTGCGTATTCCATTTTTACATATATTTTTTTAACCATGTTCCTTTTCTATAGTATAGAAACAACCATAAGGAACTTGCAAACCATGTAATAGGCCACCCCATAAATACAACATTGATATTATGGAAGATAGGTACAGATGTTAAAATCCATAACATTCTCAATCCACACCAACACGTTACCATAACAATCATCGGTATGGTAGTAACACCAGCCCCACGAATGATTCCATTGAAGGAATGTGAAACAGCTAGGAAGATATAGAATGGAGCCAATATATACATCATACGTAATCCATAATTGATAACACGTGCATCATTAGAGAAGATGGATAAGACGTATGGTCCAAGAATCAGTAACAAGGCACTAATTATAACCGTTGTAATAACACTCATAATAATCCCAGTCTTTGCGCCTTTTTTTACACGATCAAATTTCTTAGCACCGATGTTTTGCCCTGTAAAGGTTGTAAATGCCATAGAGAAACTCATAACAGGAAGGATGGCAAAGCCATCTATTTTTGTATAAGAGCCACATCCCGCCATCGCAAGAGACCCAAATGCATTAATATTGCTTTGTACGATAACATTTGAAAACGATACAATCGCATTTTGTATACCACTTGGTAATCCAATGCGTATAATCTCAACCATCATATCTTTATGACATTTAATATCTTTCAATCGTAATTGATAATCTTGTTTTGTTCTACATAATAAGATCACCACAAGTACTGCACTTATGGTTTGGGAAATCAACGTTGCCCAAGCAGCACCTTCAATTCCCATATGGAAGTAAACAACAAATACAATATCTAATATGACGTTGGTAACTGAGGAGATGATTAAGAAATATAAGGGATTCTTAGAATCACCCACAGCTCGTAAAATACCACTTCCCATGTTATATATCATCACAGACAATACTCCTAAAAAGTATATCCTTAAATATAGTACAGAATTTGCCATAACATCACTTGGTGTTCCAACCCACTCTAAAATATAGGGGGAAAGAAATACACCGATAACAGTTAAAGCTAGTCCAGATATGATCGTTAAACTCATAGACGTATGGACGGCATCTTGTACCATATCTTTATTACGAGCACCGAAGTATCTGGAAATGATAACTCCCGCTCCCACACTAATACCCATAAAGAAGCTTACGAGCAAGTTAATAATAGGGGCACTAGATCCTACTGCCGCAAGGGCATGGGCTCCTAGGTTTTGTCCAACAACGATGGAATCCACCGCATTGTACATCTGTTGAAAAAGGTTTCCCAATAACAATGGTACGGAAAACAACAACAATTCTTTCCAAATGACTCCCTCAGTCATCAGCCCTCTGTTTTTCTTTAACGCTTGTTCCTTCAATTCAATCACCTTAATTCTTGTTTATAATTATAGCGCGATTTAAAAGGAAAAGAAATGATTACCTGAAAAGAATGCATATTAGTTCCTACATTTGACTAAGGTATTTGTTATAATGTGTATAATAGTGAAAGAAAGGATGTATTTGTATGGAACATTTCATCAATATACATAAGGAATTATGTATTGGGTGTGCAGCTTGTGTAAAAGATTGTCCACAAGCCAATATAGAAATAAAAGAACAGTGTGCTATTATTGTAGATCAAGATTGTATGAAGTCGGGAGTTTGACAGCTAAAATTCAAATAAATTTGTATATAGCCTATAAGCAAAGGCTTTTTTTGTATAAATTTTGTCAAATTTGTTGTAATTATATATCGTAATATATTGTAATATGTAACGATATATGGTATAATAGAGTTAGGTGATAATTGTGCGTGTAACTACTTCTAAATCTAAAAACTCTGAGTCCTTCTATATTAACTATGCTTTTATTGATAAAAATGGGAAAAGCACTTCTAAAACATTTAAAAAACTTGGCACTTTGGCTGAGCTCTCCACTATGCTTAACACTGATCGTGATGGTGTTATGTTATGGGCGAAAGAGCAAGCTCTTATTGCCACTGAAATCTATAAGAAAGAAAATGAGACTATTTCTGTTCCTTTCGCACCCAATAAAACCATCGAAAAAGATATTCAAAGAAATTATAATTGTGGTTACCTTTTCCTTCAATCTATCTATTCTGACCTTCGCTTTGACAATATCATTCGCAATATCAAAGTACGCCATGATTTTGATTATAATTTAGATTCCATTCTATCCGATTTAATTTATTCTCGTATTCTTCATCCATCCAGTAAGAAAAGTTCTTATTCATTTGCACAATCTCTTCTTGAACAGCCTAAATATCAATTACATGACGTATATCGTGCTTTATCGATTTTAGCGGAAGAATCTGATTATATTCAATCGGAGGTATATCGTAATAGTAATTTTATTCATAAGCGTAATACTAAAGTCCTTTATTACGATTGTACAAACTATTATTTTGAAATTGAACAAGAGGATGGCGATAAAAAATACGGTAAGAGCAAGGAAAATCGTCCAAACCCTATCATAGGTATGGGACTGTTTATGGATGCGGATGGGTTCCCTCTCGCCTTTGACCTTCACCCTGGTAATCAAAACGAGCAGACAACTTTAAGACCACTCGAGCAGAACGTAATTCGCGATTTTGACTGTTCAGAATTTGTTTACTGCTCAGATAGTGGATTAGCATCTAAAAACAATAAGCTTTTTAATAGCACTGGTGGAAGATCATTCGTCATAACGCAATCCTTAAAGAAACTTAAACAAAGCGATCGAGAAATAGCGCTTAACCCAACGCAATATAGGAAAATTGGTAGCAACAAGTTCATCGATTTAAGGGATCTAGATGAAAGTGATCCAGAAATACATGAATCTATTTATTACAAAGAGATTCCTTTGGATTCGAAAATCACAAATGAAACATTAATCGTTACATACTCTCCTAAGTATAAAGCGTATCAAGCAAAAATTAGAGAAGGACAAATTGAAAGAGCCAAAGCAATGGTGGAAACAAAAGGAAAGCTGAAAAAGACACATCGTAATCCTAATGACCCAGCAAGATTCGTTACTAGTACCTCTACAACAGCTTACGGTGAAGTGGCTGATATTGAATATAAAACATTAAATCAGGAAGCCATTGATAAAGAAGCCATGTATGATGGATTTTATGGTGTCACCACAAACTTAGATAGTGACATAGCAGAAATCATCGCAATCAATAAACGTAGGTGGCAAATCGAAGAATGTTTTAGAATTATGAAAACAGACTTTGAAGCAAGACCAGTATACTTACAGAGAGAAGACAGAATCAAAGCCCACTTCTTAATCTGTTTCTTGTCTCTACTTATTTATAGATTATTAGAATCAAAATTAGAGAATAAATATACAGTAGAACGAACATTAAATACATTAAGAGAAATGAATTTATGTTCAGTAGAGGGATATGGTTATATTCCTACATATAAAAGAACGGATTTAACAGATAAATTACACGATATATTTGATTTCCATACAGATACACAAATTATCAAAAAAGCTAAGATGAGAAATATTATTCGTAAGACAAAAGAAAGATAAAATATTACTATATATCGCTGCATAACAGAAAACCTCAAAATATCCTTTAAACAAGGCATTATTTGAGGTTTTTTTGTCTTCTAGCTGTCAAAGATGGGATTATAGCGCGATTTAAAAGGAAAAGAAATGATTACCTGAAAAGAATGCATATTAGTTCCTACATTTGACTAAGGTATTTGTTATAATGTGTATAATAGTGAAAGAAAGGATGTATTTGTATGGAACATTTCATCAATATACATAAGGAATTATGTATTGGGTGTGCAGCTTGTGTAAAAGATTGTCCACAAGCCAATATAGAAATAAAAGAACAGTGTGCTATTATTGTAGATCAAGATTGTATGAAGTGTGGGCACTGTGTGTCTATATGTCCAAAGAATGCAGTAGAAATAGAAGGCTTTGATCTAAGTCAAATCGTAGAACGCAATGCACAACCTCCACTAGAAAGGGATGTGCTACTGCATGCCATAAAAAGTAGAAGAAGTATACGACAGTTTAAGAAGAAAAAAATCGATGAACAAGTACTGAACTATATCATTGAAGCAGGGAGGTTTACACCCACTGCCAAGAATGCGCAGGGTGTATCTTATATTATCGTACAAAACGAGATTCAAGAAGTAGAGGCACTTGCTGTAAAACTACTACGTAAATTATGGCCATTTGCTTCCTTATATAGTAAGAGCGCAAAACATATGACACCTGATGCACATTTTTTCTTTAAACAAGCACCAGTCGCCATACTTGTAGTTGCAAAAGGAAGCTTTAAGAAAGTGGATGGTTCTTTAGCTGCTTCCAATATGGCATGGATGGCGGAAGCTCAAGGACTTGGTGTATTGTATAGTGGATTTTTTACGATCGCAAGTAATATGTCATTCGTTTTGCGAAAGAAATTGGGACTACAACGAAAAGAAAAAGTGATTATGACCTTAGTTTTAGGAGAATCAAATGTAAACTATCCTAGAAGTGCGCCTAAAAAGCCTGCTAAGGTACGTTATTTATAGGGGATATGAATTTCATTTCTTTGAAACTAAGAATGGAAATTATATGTCTTTGTTTCAAACTATACGATGAGTAGTCATGGAGGGAAAACTATTTCATAGAATAATCATGGATCTAGTAGATAATTGAATTGTATTAAAAATGTAAAGAAATAAAATTTCACAAATGAGAAATTTAAAGAAAATATTATAATCGTCTTAGATCGTTTTTAGTAAAGGTAGAAGATAACTGGGAGGACAACATGGATTTTGGCAATTTTTTGATAGATAGTATCCAAATGAAATATGATGAACAAAGATGTAATGAATATCCTTTTAATGTTCCACTGATTAAAAATTTCAGAAATCTTGAATTTAGAAAAAGGGTTACTATTTTATTGGGTGAAAACGGTATTGGAAAATCTACACTATTAGAAGCTTTGGCGGTAAATCGAGGATTCAATTCAGAGGGTGGTGGACGAGACTATAACTTTATGACATATGATGAAACTTTTATGCTTAGTGATTATTTGACAGTTCATAGAACACCTGAAAAAATGAAAACTGGTTTCTTTTTAAGAACTGAAACGATGTATAACCTCAATACTAAATTATTTGAATACTATGAAGATGAGGTAATAAAGGTGAATAATCATTTACATTCACATGGTGAAAGTATTTTAGAAGTGATTAAGATGTATTTCCAAGAAGATGGATTTTACATAATGGATGAACCCGAGTCTGCCTTGTCTCCTTCATCATTATTTGCACTTATTAACATAATACATGAATTAAGTGAAGCAAAGAACTGTCAGTTTTTAATAGCGACTCATTCACCTATTTTAGCTGGGTATCCTTTGGCTGATTTAATCGAGGTAGATGAAGATGGTATAATGAATAGGATAAAATACGAAGAAAGTAATTTATATCTTTTATATAGTAGATATATTAAAGATAAGGCATTTAGATCGAGTCTCTATGTTAACGATAACATAGAGGAGTGACGTTGGTTGAAAATTTAAAATAGCTTTATATTATGAATTTACTTTATTGCTAATGTTATAGAGAAAAACTCTTTAACTTCGAATCTCAATTCCAGATTAAATAGATATTATTGATTACTTGTTTATTTGAATATGGGTGCGCGAAAGTAAATTGCTTTCGTTCGATAGAATCAATTTTATCTATCTTTATCTTACGTTATTTATAGGGAATATCAGGAGAAACCACGAAATGAAAAAAAATCTTTACAAGTAGACAAGTGCAGTGATATAATCTATAAACGGGTAGATTTTCTACTCCCCGCTCTATGTAGACATAGGGCCATAGACCAAGAGGAGGTGTACAGTATGAAAAAATATGAAATTATGTACATCGTGAACGCATCTTTAGATGATGCAAGTCGCACAAGTGTGATGGATGGTTTACACAAAATCCTAACTGACCGTGATGGTTCAATTGATAAAATTGATGACATGGGTGTGAAAGAGTTCGCGTATGAAATTAATGACATGAACAAAGGTTATTACGTTGTTATTAACGTAACAGCTAACAACGAAGGAATTGCAGAATTCGAACGTTTAGCTCGTATTAACCAGAACGTTGTTCGTTATATGATTATCAAAACAGAAGCAGAAAAATAAGTTTAGGAAGGAAGAAAGACTATGATCAATCGTGTTGTATTAGTTGGAAGAATGACGAAAGATCCAGTATTGCGTAAAACCGCATCTGGTGCGAGCGTAGTATCATTTACGGTTGCATGCGATCGTCGTGTGAAAACAGAAGGACAGCCAACAGCTGACTTCATCAATACCGTTGCTTGGAATAAAACAGCAGATATCGTTGCACAATATACTCATAAAGGTTCTTTAGTTGGCGTAGAAGGTAGAATCCAGACACGTAGCTATGATGACCAAAGTGGAAAACGTGTGTATATCACAGAAGTGGTAGCCGATTCTGTTCAGTTCTTAGAATCTAAGAATGCTTCCGCAGGAAATGCAAATGCATATGTTCCTGAAGACACATTCAATCAGAGCCAAGGATACCAAAGCGATGACAGTGCTTCACAGTCTTACTCCAGTGATTTTGCGAGCAGCGATACATTAGATATCGCCAGCGATGATTTACCATTCTAAATGGTAGAAAGGAGATTTTACAATGGCATTTAAAAAACAACGTATGGGACGTAAAAAAGTATGTTACTTTACGAAAAATAAAATTGAAACAATCGACTACAAAGATATTGAATTATTGAAAAGATTTATTTCCGCAAATGGAAAAATCATTCCAAGACGTGTTACAGGAACACGTGCGAAATATCAACGTATGTTAGCTACTGCGATCAAACGTGCTCGTCAGATGGCTTTATTGCCTTACGTAAGCGAATAATCGTGATAACCTCCATCTGTAACCAGGTGGAGGTTTTTGTATAAGAAAGGAGATGTTTATATGAATCAACAAACTAGAAGAATCACGGAAGGAGCTATGATGGTAGCTTTGGTTGGTGTGATGTTATTTGTAAATCGACAATTTGCGAATATGATGGAATTCTTTCTGTATTGGATCTTAACATTTCCTATTCTTATCTATACAGCAAAGTATGGAATAAAATCAGGAATTACAACAGCGGTTTGTATGTTGTTGTTGAGTTTGATGATTTCATCACCAACCACTATATTTTATCTATTTTGTTGTATTGTTGTGGGGCTTGTATATGGAGAGGGAAATCGTAGACAATGGAAGAATGGAGTTCTTCTAATATGGAGTGGGATAGTTACCTTTGTATCCTATATTATTACGACGATGATATTGGCAAGCATCTTTGGATATAATCCGAAAGAAGATATGGAAATGGTACGCATGTTACTAGAGTTTTTACATGTGAATTTAGGAAGTGTTTCCTTAGCTCAAATCATTCCAATGATTGTACTTTTGAGTGCTGTATTGATGAGCGTTCTTCAGACCATTTGTATACATTTAATCTCAAAGATATTAATGACACGTTTGAAAATAGAAACCTTACCAATGAAGTCCATGTTTGATATCCATGTTTCAAAAGTATGGGGAATCATAATTATTATCATTTGGGTGCTATTTTTAGGTAGAAATGTGCTAAAATTAAACCAAGAACTTTCTACTTTGATAGTTGCGTTATTTCTATGTGCATTTGTATTTGCGATAGGATATGGAGCACTTACTTGTATGATGAAAGCCATTGTGATGAAGAAGCGAGGAATTGTTTTTTTGATTATGATTGGAATCTTTATTCGATACGTACAGGATGGAATCGCAATTGTTGGAATATTAGATATGCTGTTTTCTTTAAGAGAACGGATGAAACGAGGTGTCATACGTGGATAAGTTAGAGAATTTTAAGATTCAGGTTGCGATTATTGTGCTTGCGGAAATTGCGGCTGTCGTAGTTATGTATATGGCAAATATAGAAGGAGTCAAGATTTCACCGATGGTTATCCTTCTACTTTTCAATATCCTAATTTTTATTTGGATTATTACCAAATATGAAAAAGATAAAATGCAGAGATATGTAGATATCTCTAGAATTCTTGGACATGATGCAAAAGATGCATTGATGTTTGGAGAGATTGGAATCATTACGTATGATGAACAATATAATGTTACTTGGGTAAATGATTTTATCATGCAAAGAAAGATTGATATCGTTGGGAAGAAAGTTACTTCCTGGATTACAGATATATCCAATTTGTTTCAAGGGGATGTAGATGTTATTTCAGCGAAAAGTGAAGAGTATGTGTATGAAATTACACGTAAAGAGAATGCACAGGTGTTGTATATACGTGATGTAACGCAACTTGCTAATTTGAAAGAACAATATGAACAAGATGGTGTCGTGGCTGGTTTGATTCAGTTAGACAACTATATGGAAATACAACAATATGAAGATGAGAGTACTATGGCAACCATTAACATGCAACTTCGTCAGCCAGTTATTGAATGGGCAGGACGTTATGGTATGTTTATTCGTCGTTTAAGAAGTGATCGATTCTTAGTAATCTTCAATGAATCTATCTATGAAGATGTAGTAAAGGATAAGTTTGATATTTTGAATACGATTCGTAAAAATGCAGAAGAGATTGATGTACAAATTACCTTGAGTATGTCCTTTGCGCGTGGTACGGATGATTTCCAGTTGCTAGATGATATGGTCAATGATTTATTAGAGTTGGCTCAAAGTCGTGGTGGAGATCAGGTTGCTGTGAAGAAGTATGGCGAAAGTGTGAAGTATTATGGTGGAAGTAGTGAGTCACGTGAGAAACGTAGTAAAGTACGTGTGCGTGTCATGTCTCAGGCAATCAAAGAAGCCATTTCAGAAGTCAACCGTGTATTTGTGGTAGGACATCAGACGATGGACTTTGACTGTATGGGAAGTGCTTTATGTATGTCTCGTTTAGCATATGCTTATGGTAAAGAATGTTATGTAGTGAGTAA
Organism: Amedibacillus sp. YH-ame6; assembly: GCF_053848845.1. Classification (NCBI taxonomy): domain Bacteria; kingdom Bacillati; phylum Bacillota; class Erysipelotrichia; order Erysipelotrichales; family Erysipelotrichaceae; genus Amedibacillus; species Amedibacillus sp. YH-ame6. The sequence goes on along the minus strand of NZ_JBSPEZ010000007.1, from coordinate 86,793 downwards.
GAGCGGTGGTATTGAACCACAACTACAAGAAGCATTGGATGGATATGGAGAAAAGATTACCTTACGCCATAACTTTATAAGTGATGAAGAAGCAAGTAAAATGATGGAAGAGACGGATTTATTGATTGCGGTGGATCATCATAATCCTAAACAATCAGGAGCTCCACTTACTTTAAGTGAAGCAAACCGTGTCATCGTAATTGACCATCATCGAAGAAGTGAAGATTTTATCACCAATCCTTTATTGGTATATGTGGAATCAAGTGCTAGTTCGGCTTGTGAATTGGTAACTGAATTCTTACCATACCAAAGCAATAAAGTAGATATAAGTGAAGAAGAAGCAACGTTGATGTATGTAGGTATCCTTGTGGATACCAATCGTTTCAAAATGCGTACGGGAAGTCGTACATTTGAATCTGCAGCTTATTTGAAAAACTTAGGTGTAGATCCAATTATCGCTGAGAATATGTTGAAAGAAGATTTCGATGATTTTGAAGCGAAGACGGCAATTATGAAATACGCTAGAAGGTATAACAACGGATTGATTATAGCGGCAGTAAGTGGAAATGAACGATGTAATCGTACCCTGATGTCGCAGGCTGCGGATACCCTGTTAAGTATTAAAGATGTAGAAGCAAGCTTTGTCATCTCTGCTTTAAAAGAAGGTAGCATTGCGGTGTCTGCACGTAGTAAAGGAACGATCAATGTACAAGTTATTATGGAAAAGATGCATGGTGGAGGACACTTTAGTGCCGCCGCTTTACAACGTGAAAATACAACCGTGATGGAAGTAGAGAATGAATTAAAAGAAAAGATACGCGAATATTTAGACGAAATAAAGGAGGATTCAAACAATGAAAGTAATCTTGTTAAGTGATGTTAAAAAAGTAGGTAAAAAAGGGGATATCGTAGATGTATCTGATGGATACGCAAGAAATTTCCTTTTGAATAAAAATCTTGGAGTATTAGCAACCAAGAAAAGTATGGAAATCTTAGATGAAGAAAATGCACAACATGCAGCAGAAGAAAAACAAAAAGAAGTAGATGCACAAGCATTAAAAACAAAATTAGAATCAATTACCCTAGAATTCCATGTAAAAGCAGGAGATGGTGGACGTGTGTTTGGCGGAGTATCCACAAAACAAATCGTGGAACAACTTCGTGAAAAACATGGTCTTAAAGTAGATAAACGTAAAGTTATTGATACAGGAACGATTGCCTCTTTAGGGTATAGCAATGTAAAAATCGATTTATATAAAGGTAAGGTTATTGGTGTTATTAAAGTTCACGTCATTGGATAGGAGAGATTGGTATGAGTAGAGAATTACCACATAGTAATGAAGCAGAACAATCTATATTAGGTGCGATGATGATTTATCCCAATGTTGCCTCTATCGTTTATGATCAAGGACTTGGGGCAAAGGATTTCTATTTAGATATTCATCAACGGATATTTAGTGCTATGATGGATATTGGAGAATCTGGAAAACCAGTGGATGTGACAACCCTTGTATCACGTTTACAAGATACAGAACAGTTGAATTTAGTTGGTGGTGCAGATTACATTATCAAACTAAGTGATACTGCTATATCTAGTGCAAATAGCACATATTATATAGAGATTATAAAGAGTCGTGCACATTTACGACATTTAATAGAAACAGCAGAATTGATTGCGGAAGATGGATTTGATACAGCAAGTGATTTAGATGAAGTTATGGATAAGGCAGAACGTGAAATATTAAAAGTCACAAGAAGCCGTAGAGCAACAGATTTCAAATCTAGTCGTGATGTATTATCTACTGTTATGCAAGAATTGATTAAACTACGTAGTAGTGATAATCATGTAACAGGTATTAAAACAGGATACAATGATTTAGATAGAATTACCAACGGTTTTCAACGTGGTGATTTGATCATCTTAGCAGCTCGTCCAGCCATGGGGAAAACCGCATTCGCGCTAAACTTAGCGCTGAATGCAAGCTTCTACAACCCAGGCGCGATTGCTATATTTTCTCTAGAAATGCCTGCGGAGGCATTGATGAAACGTATTTTAAGTGCGAAGTCCTCCGTGCAATCCAATAAGTTAAGAAGTGGAAATATTGATGATAATGAATTTAATAAATTGAATGAGTCTGCCAATGAATTGATGGCGACCAAACTGTTTGTGGATGATAGTTCCAATATCAAAATTAGTGAAGTGTTCTCAAAATGTCGTAAGCTTCGTTCGGAGCATGGACTTGATTTAGTTGTCATTGACTACTTACAGTTGATTAGTGGTAGTGGCAAAGGCGGTGGAGATAATCGTCAACAGGAAATCTCTGAAATCTCTCGTTCTTTAAAAGGACTTGCCAGAGAGATGGAGTGTCCTGTAATCGCCTTATCTCAGCTATCTCGTTCGGTAGAAAGTAGACCAGATAAGCATCCAATGTTATCGGATTTACGTGAATCTGGAGCGATCGAGCAGGATGCCGATATTGTTATGTTCTTGTACCGTGATGAGTATTACAACAAAGAAGAAACACCAGAAGAAAATGCAACGGATAAAACCGATGTAGATATCGCAAAACATCGTAATGGGGCAACAGGTAGAATAGAACTGGCATTCCAGAAATCTATTTCAGCCTTCTTTAACATTGCTCGTGGCGATTATTAGAAAGGATTGTAATACATGAAGTTTGCTCTTTTGGCGAGTGGATCTGCTGGCAACTGTTGCGTCATTAAACATAACGATAGCAGCATTGTCATCGATTGTGGCTCAACAAAAAAATATTTAATGGAATGTTTTGGGCGCATGGAATACGATCCAGCAAGTGCGGATGCGATTCTCATTACCCATACGCATAGTGATCATGTGGCACAAATGAAAACATTTGAACATATTCCAACCTATGCAACACAAGAAATAAAAACTAAGAATTTGAAGAATATAGAACCCTTTGAGGAATTTGATATCCAAGACTTTCATATCACCGTGTTGCCATTGAGTCATGACTGTGAAGGAACCGTTGGCTATATCATTGAAGCAGAAGGTGAGAAAATGGTCTATGTTACAGATACTGGTTATGTAAAAGATGAAGTAAAGCAGCGCATAGTAAATGCGGATTACTACATATTTGAAAGCAATCATGATATTGAAATGCTCATGCAAACCAATCGTCCTGTGTATTTAAAACAGCGGATCATTGGAGATACAGGCCATCTTTGTAATGAAGATTGTGCAAATATTATAACGGATGCCATGGGTGAAAATACCAAAGAGATTATCCTAGCTCATATTTCAAGAGAAGGAAATACAAGGGATTTAGCTCTAGAGGCATTGGAAAAACAACTTGCTAAAAAGAAGATTGATGCGGAAAATATCGTACGATATCCTGCAGAACAATTTGGCATGTATGTAGGTGGAAATAAAAAGTAGAACGAATTGGATTTTTCCAAACTGTTCTACTTTCTTTTCTTATTTCGAAAATGCTGCCGCAAACCATGTTGCCAAGAAGATAAATAATGCGATTACACATATATCAATAACAAGAGGAATGATTAGGCGTTCCTTTTTACAGAGTTGAATTGTTTGCATAAAGGATTGCTTTGTCCAATTGAAGTTTTTATAAAGTGTAAGGGCGAATAAGATTGCTGCAGGGTAATTGAACATGATAAGTTGTGCGAACGCATAGATTGTACTACGCAATTTGAATTGTGCAATGTTTGCAGGGGATGTGATTTCATCAAGTGCTTTACGAGTACGTAACCACATGAAGAAGTTCATGAAGCAAATAAAGAATCCTGCCGTTAAAATCGGAGTTTTCACGATCAATTCTTGATATCCAAGATTTGTTTGCATCATGAGCAAGAAGATGAAAACCATATATAGTACAGGGAATATAAGGCACATGAAACGCGCGAATTTATAAAATTTGAAATTCTTATTTTTAAAATACATATCTACTTTATTTGGTTTCATTGTGATAATCCCCTTTCAATGGGTCATTCAAGTACTCACAGCCTTCTAAAACGAAGAAGCCATTTTCTACGATTGGAGTAATTGTACCATCATAATGATGCGCACGCAAGGATTGAATTTCATCATATGGGATGGTTAAATCGTAGTGTATACCTGTATAAGCTTTGGTTACATCTTCATGACGTGCGATACTAAATTCATTATCTTTCGCAACTAATTCTTTTCCTGAATGAACAGAATAGATGCTGTTGTCTTCAGACCAAGCAAAGCACGTATCTCCGATTGCCATATGGGGACCTAGTTTTTCAAATATGAGGGTGTGTAATTTATATAAGATTCCATTTTCCTTCGCTTTTACATAGGCAAAGGTATTGGTACCAAGGGCAAATTCTCCCATAGGTAGAGTGTCGCGATGATGAAAGATGACATCCTGTATCAATTCATCATTTTTCTTAGGGTCATCGAAGTTTTGACAACTTGCTTTTTTTACGAAGCCGTCTTCAAATTCCATACGAATATCTTCAAATGCAATTTTAGAAATACGTGCTTTACGAATATGTAATAAACCATTCGTTCCAAGTAATTGAGGACTCGTGAATACTTCTCCTATGGGAATATTGATATCGGCTCCACAGTTGGAGAAGTTGCTTTGATGTACAGGGTCTTTAAGTTTTGGTAGTTTTACTTTAATGTAAGTTTCATTCTTATTAGAACCTATTATTTCCACAAAGTCACTTTGATCAAATACATCGATTAAGAGTTCTTGGATAGCTTCATGTTTTGTTGGGTCCATAAGATTGATTTCCATAACATCTTGGAATATCTTTTCATAGTTATCCTCACAGATTTCACGGGTTGGATACGCCATTCCCGTAAAGCTTATTTCTCCTTTAGGAACGTATGTTTCAAAGATGATTTTTGTATCCATTTCATATTGTTTGACCAATTTGTTTTGTAGCTCATTCATATGAGCAGCGCTTTCTTTTGTTGTTGTGTCTAACTTGTTTTGACCAAAGGAAACCATGATAATATTTCCTAAGTACGTATGTAAGGCATCTGTATAGAGTTCGCATACTTCTTGATATGCACTTTTTTTATGTGACATATAAGCATCATCACAGAACAAAGCCTCTTCTTGGCGATGATCGAATAAGACTTGTGGGTCTATATCTTTGTACACTAGTTGGGCAATACATCCTTCTTGGTGATCTTCTTGTAGTAGCTTAAGAATAGTAGCTCCCACTTTTTCTAATCCTACGATTAAGACAACGCGTGAACAATCACGGTTTGTCTTTTTCTTATTTCTAACATGAAATCCTTTTTGATAAGCACGCACCATTTTTTCAGCTAATTGAAGAATTTCATGTTCCTCTTTCTTTTGTATCAGTTGTGCAAGTTCAACTTCAGCATTGCTAATATAAATTCCATAACGGAAGATGTAACGTAAATCTTCTAGGTCTACTTCCTGTAGTAGTTTTGTGGTGAAGTTGTTGGTTGTATAGTTTTGTTGGAAGTCTTGTGCTAATGTGTTATGTAAATCATTTTGTACGGCATCCTTTAAGAATTCAGTAGGATTATCAAAGATATGTTTTTTCATGATATCTACATAACGTACAATTTGTTCTATGTGTTTGATATTTCGTTGGAAGATAGAGGGCATCATCATTTGCACTTGATAATACAACCAAGTACAAATAGGCGCAAGTTCCTTAGGTAATAAACTAGCGGTATACGCAGGGTTTGCATAAGAAGTATCATAGCACTGTTGTACTTCTTGATACCAAGCATGATTATCTTGTAGTAGTTCTTCAAAGCTATGTTCCTTAAAGTAAGAATCCTGTAAGGTTTTAGAAAAAGATAATCGCTTTTCTAATTGGTTTGTTAATGAATCTAGATATGCTTGTATTGCGTTATTTTGTAGTTGCATAAGATGTCCTCACTTTCTATAAATGAAAAATCTCCTTACGGAGACCTTTCTTATTCCCAATCTATGATCTCTTTGATCTTTGTTGTAATTTGGATTACTTGTGTACCATATATGATCTGTAGAGATTTTTTACGTCGAACGATTCCAATTGCACTTAAGTTGGAAGTCCATTCTTCATCTGTTGCGCACTTTTCTACTTCTTTTAATTCTACACGTAAACGAGTGGCACAGTTGGTAATGTTTTCGATGTTTTCTTTACCACCAAGAGCTTCTAAGATACGTTGTGGTAAATCATCACTAATTTCAATTTTAACGAATTCATCAGATCCGATTTTTTCTGCTTCTTGTTTCTCTTTGTAATCTTTTTTAGAATATAATGCAAAGTCTTCTCTTCCATCACGACCTGGAGTTTTGATATCCCATTTTTCAATTGCCCATTTAAAGATGAAATAGAACACGATGAAGAAAATTGGAATCAAGAATACAAGTGGCCATGCATGTACTTTTTGTGGCTGTAGCAAGTTTGGAAATAAGTTTCTAAAGCTTGCGCCAATAATAGATACATTCAATGCTTCACATAGTACATACCCTAACGCTGTTAATGGTGCATATACTAAGAAGAACAATGCTGGTGCAACAAATAGGAAGGTATATTCAATTGGTTCTGTAATACCGATTGCAAATGCAGTTACAACAGCAGGAACTAAAATAGAAGCTGCTTTTTTTCTATTTTCCTTAAATGCTGTTTTATACATTGCATAGGTAATACCAGGTAAAGCACCAAAGTGAACTAAGATACGACCTGTTTCGAAGTTTCTTGTAATATATCCCATGGAATCAGGATCACCTAATTGCGCATACATAATGTTGGTAACACCTTGATATAGTTGTCCACCAATTTCCATTGTACCACCCATACTTGTATACTGTACAGGAATTAAGTGATGTAAACCAAATGGAAGTAACGCTTTATCTAAGAATCCAATAGCGAATGTTCCAAATAAACCAGAACCTGTTAACATATTTGTTCCAGAAGAAATTACGCTAGATAGAATTGGCCATCCGAAATACATGATGATACCAACTGGAATTGCAAATATAAACATCATGATGATAGCGAAACGTGGACCAGAGAAGAAAGACAGTGAAGGTCTTAACTTCTGTTGGTAGAAGCGATTGTGAATCACACTTGCCAAGAAAGCTGTGATATACGCTCCAAAGATAGAACTATCATATGTAAAGATTCCCAAGAATGTGGTATATAGAGCTGCCTTCATGGATGCATTATCCAAACTCATACCAGACGATACGAAGGCTTCTACGGTTGTTGTTTCAGGTGTGATACCGTTCACTGCAAATAAAGATGAAATTACTTGGTTCATAGCGATAAAGAATACAACAGCACCAAACGCTGCCCATCCTTTCTCACGTTTAGCTAGTGAGAATGTAATTGCGACTGTAAAGAACAGTGGCAAGAAACGCATAACCATAAACCCTAAATCATTAATAAGTTTAAAGAAACTGTGAATCAAATTTCCTTCAACTATAATTCCCCCAAGACCCAAAGCCTGCACATTATTGATATTGTAGAACGCGGAACCAATACCAATAAAGAACCCGGCAACAACCATTACTATGATTGGTGTCATCATCGCGCCGGCAAATACTTGTATTTTATCTTTCATTGTTACACTCCTTTTCTTAACTTTATTTTATCATGATGACAGAAAGTGCTAAGCATTGTAATTATTTAAAAGTTCCCTAACAATGTGGTAAAAATTAAACAATTAAAACGCTTTCATTGTAAGAATTATGAAGGATAACAATATTTTATCATACTACTCCAAAGATATATAGCTATCTCGTTTACAGAAAAAAAGGCATGCTTATTCAGCGCACCCACACCATATATAGAACCATAACGAAATTGATTATTTCATATGTGCATGTTTTGTATCAACTGCAGATGTAAATAGTTTATATGCCAGATAGGCAGGTATAGCCGCAACAACTAATCCGACAGCGGATAACAGTATATTCATCGTTTCCATAACTCACATCTCCTTTTTACATCTATATCATAACGTATAAGAAGTTAAGGTGCTGTTAACGAAATAAGGACCATGTTAATTTTACATAAATATTCCAATAAAAAATTCATGAGCATATCAAAAGACAAAGCGCTTACATTTGTGTTAGCCTAGAGTTACAAAGTGATATGTCATGTGAATTTAGCACACAATCAAACATATCCTGTAATGTATGAGGAGGAAAAGCGAATGAACTATGTAACAAGTAAACAACAAGAAGAAGTAAGAAGCATCGTACGCGAGTATGCCGAGAAGGAAATAAAACCAATTGCGTTTATGCTTGATCAGCAAAACGAATTTCCAGCAGAAGCAATCAAAAAACTTGCGAAGCTAAACATCATGGGACTCCCATTTCCAAAGGAATATGGTGGAGCAGGAAAAGATGTATTAAGCTATGCGATTGCGGTAGAGGAGTTAAGTAGAGTGGATGGAGGAACGGGTGTTATCTTATCTGCCCATGTATCTCTTGGAACTTGGCCAATCTTTAACTTTGGTACAGAAGAACAAAAGAAGAAATATTTGATTCCACTCGCAAAAGGAGAAAAGATTGGTGCCTTTGGGTTAACAGAACCCAATGCTGGTAGTGATGCCGGTGGTACAGAAACCACAGCAGAGCTAAAAGGTGACCATTACTTATTAAATGGAAATAAGATTTTTATTACGAATGCACCAGTTGCGGATACGTATGTAGTATTTGCTTTAACTACTCCAAATATCGGAGTGAAAGGAATTAGTGCATTTATCGTAGAAAAAGGATGGGAAGGTTTCACATTTGGAGATCACTATGACAAAATGGGAATTCGCTCATCATCCACAGCGGAACTTATCTTCAACGATGTAAAAGTACCTGTAGAGAATTTATTAGGAAAAGAAGGCGAAGGATTTAAAATCGCAATGGCTACTTTGGATGGTGGACGTATTGGGATTGCTTCACAAGCTTTGGGTATAGCACAAGGCGCCTATGAAAATGCCCTGGAATATGCAAAAGAACGTATTCAGTTTGGGAAACCCATTGCTCAACAACAAGTCATATCCTTTAAACTAGCAGATATGGCTACAAAACTACGCGCTGCACGTATGCTTATTTATAGTGCTGCGGAATTAAAAGAACACCATGAACCATACGGTATGGAATCCGCTATGGCAAAACAATATGCATCTGATGTATGTCTAGAAATTGTGAACGATGCTTTACAAATATTTGGAGGTAGTGGATATTTGAAAGGCATGGAAGTAGAACGTGCGTATCGTGATGCGAAAATTTGTACGATATATGAAGGAACCAATGAAATTCAAAGAGTGGTTATTGCGTCCCATATCATTGGAAAACAACCAAAGAATGCATCTGCAGCAGTAAAGAGTGCATCTACCGCAATTACCGGAACACGTAAGAAAATGATCTTTAAAGAAGGTAGTGCAGAAGAGAAAGTAGATAAACTAGTAAGTGCATTAAAGAGCGATGGGTATGATTTTACAGTAGGGATTTCATTGGATACACCAATCGTTGAAGCAGAAAGAGTGGTCAGTGCTGGTAAAGGAATTGGTTCTAAAGAGAATATGACACTGGTAGAAGAACTTGCCAAACAAGCAGGGGCAGCACTAGGCTCTAGTCGTCCTGTAGCGGAGACTTTAAAATATGTACCAATCGATCGTTACGTAGGAATGTCTGGTCAAAAATTTGCAGGAAACTTATATATTGCCTGTGGAATCTCAGGGGCAAGCCAACATTTAAAAGGGATCAAAGATGCCACAACCATTGTCGCCATCAATAAGAATGCGAATGCTGCTATCTTTAAGAATGCGGATTATGGAATTGTAGGAGACCTTATGGAAATCTTACCACTATTAAGCGCAGCGCTTGATGATGGAGAAGAAAAGAAACCGGCTCCCGCAATGATAAAGATGAAAAAACCATTCATTAAAAAAGAAGCACCATCCTACCCATTGCATATATGCAACGGATGTGGATATGAATACGACCCAACCATAGGTGATCCAGAAAACGATGTAGCACCAGGCACACCATTTGAACAATTAAGTGAAGACTGGGTTTGTCCAGAATGTGGCGAACTTAAAGACCAGTTTATAGAGAATTAGGAGGAGAACAATATGCAATGCGTAAGAAAAGTATGTGATGATTTATATTGGATTGGTGGAAGTGATCATAGATTAGCTTTATTTGAAAATATTCATCCAATTCCTAGAGGGGTCTCCTATAATTCCTATCTCTTAATGGATGAAAAAACAGTATTGTTTGATACAGTTGATTGGTCTATAGGAAGACAATTTATTGAAAACTTAGAATATGTATTAGATGGACGTGATTTAGATTATATGATTATCAATCATATGGAACCAGATCATTGTGCATCTATTGAAGAAGTAGTATTACGTTATCCAAATGTACAAGTAATCTCTACAGAAAAGGGATTCCTTCTTATGCGTCAATTTGGTTTTGATGTAGATGGGAAAGAAGACACCGTAAAAGAAGGAGATACAAGAACCTTTGGTAAACATACCATTACCTTTGTTGAAGCACCAATGGTACACTGGCCAGAAGCAATGGTAAGCTTTGACATTACCAATGGCGTATTGTTTTCCGCTGATGCCTTTGGTTCCTTTGGAGCCTTAGATGGAAAACTATTCAATGATGAAGTGAACTTTGAACGTGATTGGATTGATGACGCAAGAAGATACTATACCAATATCGTTGGTAAATATGGACCACATGTACAAGCATTACTAAAGAAAGCAGGTACTATTGATATTAAAATCATCTGTCCATTACATGGACCAGTATGGCGTAATAACATCGGATACCTATTAGATAAATACCAACATTGGAGTACGTATGAACCAGAAGAAAAAGGGGTTCTTATTGCCTATGCATCCATGTATGGAAATACAGAGAACGTTGCCAATGTGCTTGCGACAAAGCTAGTAGAAAAGGGCATGACGAATATTGCAATGTATGATGTATCCAATACCCATGTATCCCAACTTATATCAGAATCCTTCAAGTATAGCCACATTGTACTTGCGAGTGTAACGTACAATTTAGGAATCTATCCTGTAATGCATAATTTCTTAATGGATATGAAAGCTCTAAACTTACAAAAACGTACCATTGGAATCATAGAAAATGGTTCATGGGCACCAAAATCTGGTAGCCTAATGAAAGAGTGCTTAGAAGAAATGAAACAAATGAGTATTCTAAATGAAGAATTATCTTTTGTATCAAGTATGAGCAAAGCTAATACAAATGAAATGAATGCGTTAGTAGATGGTATCTTAGATTCTATGAAAGACTAACAACCAAAACACTTCACAATCGTGAGGTGTTTTTTCCATGTACGAAGTAAATCACGCATACATTAACTGTACTTCATTTCCTGTATGTGTGATAAATTCCTTACGTATTGATTAAGCAAGGAGTATACATGGTCGCAATCATTTAAAACCGATTGGAACACAAAACAATCCACATCATGAAACCTTCAAAACTTAAACAACTCCTTCTATCATTCCTTTTACATATCTACTATAATATGATAACTGCACGAACAGTTAGCGACACTTTTTATAAATCATGCTATAATAAAAACAGAAGAAAAAACATTATGTAGCAATTTTAGGGAGAAAGCTACACATCAAAAATAATTAAAACTAGGAGGGGTTCTATGATAACTCGACACTTATTCATATGCTTATGGGCAGCCATTCCGTTTTTTACATTTTTACTGACTTGCGCTAGTTTGTTAGAATCCAGATTCACAAAGAGAGTGACGATCCTTATCACCCTTGTTTTTTTAACTGGTATCATTTCTTTACAAGTAGGAGGCTACCTATATAGTAAGGAGATTATGCTTGTTTTAACGATGTTGCCATTGACTGCATATCTGCCTGTGATTATATGTGTTTATATCCTTTCTAAGTCAGGCTTTTATCAAACGTCTTCTATTTGGACAATTGCCATTTTAGTTTCAAGCAACTTAGAATTCTATCGAAAAGCTATGATTAAAGGTGTAGATAATTATGGTATGAATAGAGGCGTTGTAATAAGTGTTAGTTTGATTATGGGAGCCATTATATTGTTATGGATTGTAAATGTTTATATGCGAAAAGCATTTCAATCAAATGTACTACATAACGATACAAATTGGTTACCATTATGTTTTCCTACGATTATGATTTTCATAAGTGTTTCTTATTTTAAAAATACGCCTAATAATTCTATTGTTTGGTTGATTCTCTTTTTAACTGCATTATCTGTATTCTTTATTATATCTCGTGTATTGATATTAGCTCAAAGAACGTTACAGATGAAAGAAGATGAAAGAGTTATCGCACAACAATTAAAGATACAACGACAAGAATATGAATCTATTTGTAAGAAAGTAGAACAAGGAAGAAGCTATCGTCATGATATGCGTCATCATTTAATGGTATTGAATACATTAGCAAGTAATGAAAATAGTGAAGAGATAAAGCAATATATTGCTAGACTTGATGAACATATGAAAGAAAGTGAACTTGTTCGATATTGTGAGAATAAAACAGTGAATGCAGTGCTATCTTCTTATATATCACAAGCAAAAGAACTAGGTTACAATGTGCAATCAAATGTATTGATTCCAAGTGAGATGTTATATGATGAAATGGATATTTGTATTATTTTAGCAAATGCTCTTGAGAATGCGATTCATGCAATACAAGAAACAAATTCACCAGAAGCAAGTATCCAATTAAAAGCAGTCCTAGAAGATGAAAAGAAATTTATAATCGTAGTTAAAAACACGTATGATAAAACATACACATTTGATAAAGAAGGGCTTCCTATTGTAGAAGCACGTGCAGGTCATGGAATCGGCCTAAGAAGTATTAAATCAATTACGGAGAAATATCAAGGAATATTACAGGGAGCTTGTACAGATGGAAGCTTCCAGTTAAAGGTAATGTTATTTGAAGAAAAAATACCAGCATTAAGCGTACCAGAAAAAATAAAGCGTACGAAGAAAGCATCTTCAGCAACCTTAGCATCCATGTTATTCTTATGTCTTGCGTTCGGTGGAGTAGGTGCAATATATGCAACAGATGGAGAAAACATATTTGGAAGTTTCCTTCAGGTGAGCAAAGCAGATTCTATAAGTGCTGGTTGGGGAGCAACACAAATACATATGGAAATACCAGAGGTGAAACGAATAGAAGATCCTAATTCTAAAATAGCAAACGCAAATGAACAAACAGCAGATACCCAAAAAGAAAGTACACAAAAAGTCACAACAGCTCCTTCTCAAACAATTTCTTGGGAAGACAACAAAAACAGTGGAGGGACCATTCCTCCAATCGTAGAGGTTGAAAAACCAACACCACCATCTCCAGAGAAACCAAAGGAACCAGTAACTCCAGTAACACCAGTAGTTCCTGATACTCCGGATGTAAGCGAAGGCGTTGATGAAATCAATCAGAAAATGGAAGCTTATGTAGAAACATTAAGAGAAAAGTATGTATGGTATGTCGCAAGAAAATATGAAGGTTATGTAGCAATGGATACAAAATACACAACCGTACGTAACGATGGAGAACTCCTTATCATACGTTTTGAATCAACATTAAATGTAGGAGGCTCCCAAAATATATTCCGTCATTTTATGTTAGATATGAAAACAGGAAATGTGATAGAACTTAAAGATTTATTTACAGGTAAGTATGAATATGTAAATGTCATTAGTGAAGAAATATTATCACAAATGAAAGCACAAGTAGATGCAGGTTTAGCTAATTATTTTATACCTGGTGATATGTGGCCAGAAAGTGATTGGTTCCAATATATTGCGAGAAATCAAGATTTTTATATCAATAATCAAAATCAATTAGTGATTATCTTTGAAGAATATGAAGTTGCGCCAGGAAGCGCTGGTTGTCCAGAATTTGTAATTCCTACAAGTGTTCTTACATCTATTCTATCCCAGCCAACCATATTAAAATAAAGAAAAGAAGGGGTGAACAGTTTTGATTCGTTTATGTATCTGTGAGGATAAAAAAGAAGATGTAAAGGAACTTAAAAAGCTTATTAAAGCATTTGGTAAACAACATCTAGAGTATCCTATAGAAATGAAAGTTTTTATGTCTCCATATGATGTACTAGAGTACATCCAAATCAATGGCGGATTTGATATCTACTTGTTAGATATCCTCATGCCAGGAATTGATGGAATAAATTTAGCAAGAAGTATTCGGGAAAGAAAAGAAACATCGGAAATTATATTTTTAACGATTTCAAGAGAATATGCACTTGATGCTTTCCAAGTAAAAGCAAGTAACTATTTAGTAAAACCTATCAATGCATCAGAGTTTGATGCAGAACTATTATCAAGTATACAAAAAGCACAACCAATAACTCGTCCCTCCATCGTTTTAAAAACAAAAGAAGGATTTACCAAGATTAATCTTCATGACGTTGTATTAATTGAAGGCTATAACCACAAACAAATATGTATCTTTTCCGATGGAAGAACTTTAGAAACAACCTATACATTAATTTCTCTCTATGATAAATTAAAAAACTTCCCGTTCTTCTTTATGCCTCATCGTTCCTTTATTATCCATTTAGATTACATAACAGCTATGACTACATCCCATGTAACTATTCTTGGAGGAAGGGTGATACCTATCTCAAGAAACAAGTACAACGATTTAAAAATAGCTTTATTAGAGTATGCTTCAAACAAAGAATAAAAGAAAATTCTAATAAAATCCTGTTGTTGACGAAGAGAATACTACATTTCACGTAGGAAATGAAAATTCTCTTTTTTTTCGTATATGATATAGGTAAGAATAGTTTGTCACAAATGTGATAGACGTAAATTAAGGAGAGAAAGGAATACCTATATGAAAAAGATTGGAAAGATTTTATTAGTATGTATATTGTTTTTAGGAGTCGTATCTTTTATGAAAGAGGATACTATAGAAGCTGCTGTTGGAGGAACATTTAAAGTAAAGATTGTGAATGTTTTATCTGATGGAACAAATCAAGAAATTGACTGTGAATTTAAAATAACAAAAGAAGCAACAGCAGATGAAAAAGGAGAAGTTTCGTTAGGGACAGGTGCTACCGCAATCAAATCTAATACACAAGGTAAGATTAAAATACCAAGTGAGGTAGTAAGTGATGATAAAGCATATATCGTTACAAGTATAGGACAAAATGCTTTTGCGTACTGTCGTACTCTAGCTGATATCGAATATGCTAACAATATTTCTATAGAGAGTATTGGGAATTATGCATTTCAAGAATGTACATCATTATCTAGTACGGGATTAAGTGGCAATACGAGTGTTAAAACTATAGGAATTAATGCATTTGCTAGATGCCAAAGTCTAACTAGCACTGGCTTAGAAAATAATGAAAGCATTAAAACCTTAGGGGCATATGCCTTCTATCGATGTATCAACTTAACGAGTACAGGACTAGAAAGTAATAAAGGAATTGAAACTTTAGAAAATTTAACATTTGCTGATTGTGATAATTTAACTGACACAGGATTAAGCAAAAATGAAAAAATAAAAACTATCAAGAATAGGGTGTTTGCTGAATGTGATGCCATAGAAAATACAGGCTTAGCAGAAAATAAAAGTATCAAAAATATAGGAGAGAGCGTATTTGAAAGTTGCTTTTCATTAACAAGTACAGGTTTAGCAACTAATGAAAATGTTGAAAGTATTGGAGGCTACACATTTAAAAATTGCACCAGTTTAGAATATACAGAGTTAGATACCAATAAGGGATTAACTGATTTAGGTTATAGTGCATTTGAAGGTTGTACATCTCTGCTAAGTACTGGTTTAGAAAGTAACAACAACTTAGAAGAATTGAAAGACAATATATTCAATGGTTGTACAAAATTAACACGTACAGGGCTAGAAACCAATACAAGTATCAAAACTTTAGGCAATGCAGTATTTCGTGATTGTACTTCCTTAGAAAGTACAGGATTAGATAACAACTCCAGTGTTGAATTTGTTGGTTATTCTTCGTTTATGGGATGTTCTTCATTAACAAGTACAGGGCTAGAAAATAATACAAGTGTAAAAAATTTAGATTCTGTAGCATATTATGAAAATACCTTATTGATAAGAGCAGGTTTAGGTGTAAGCAGTAAGGTTGAAACTTTGGGTTATGGAGTATTCGGAGAATGTTCTAACCTAAAAGCATTTTATTTCATGGGGAGAACCATTCCTGATTTAGATAGTGATGTATTTCCAACAGATACAGTTTTATATTATCAAGTTGGTACCGATTCAACAGAAACGGATAAATTAATAGGCACAAAAAAACCATATGACGTACTGAATGTAGAGGCGGTTTCGACAAGTTTACAAGAAACTTATCAAGTGGGACAAGAATTTAAGCTAGATGGAGTAAAATTTAATGTTACACTTGGAGATACAAGTAGAGGAACGGATGTGAATTGTGATTTTGCTTTCCTTTATGACAATGATAAAGATAATTTTACATATACACCTGTAACACTTGTAAAAGGTGTTAATACAATTTCAGGTAAATATCAAGGAAAGGATTTTTCATTTGAGGTACATGCAGGTCCTTTGGAATTTGATGTAACAGTAAAGAATGGGACAACTGATAAAGTGAAATATGAAGTAGGAGAGACTGTCACAATTACTGCGAACGCTCCAGAGAGTGGTAAAACATTTAAGAACTGGAAAGTAGAAAGTGGTGGAGTTACATTAGCGGATGCAAATAAAAAACGACTACATTTGTAATGCCTAAAAGTGCAGTTATTGTGGAAGCGCAATATGAAACAGCAAGTGTTCCACCAGTTGTAGAAGAACCAGAGATTATAATAGGTGCAGGGTTTACATATCAAATCAATAAGAATAGAGATATGGAAGTCACTTGTAGTGGGAAATTAGAAGACTTGGTGGAAGTGTATGTGGATGGAGTTATTTTACATAAAGATCATTATACATTGAGATCAGGAAGTACAATCATAACGTTAAAGGCAAGCTATTTGAATACGTTAACGGTTGGGAAGCATACGTTGAAGCTACAATATAAAGGGGATGTATCTGCGGAAACATACTTCTTGATAGCAAGTAAAAATGCAGAAAAAGAACCAGGAAATGATATTGAAGAAGTAGAGAAGGAAGAGGGAACAAAAACGCCATCTACTGGAGATAGAACTATGGTTGGCTTGTGGATGATGAGTATGTTATGTACTGGAGGGTATATTGTGTACCGTTATAAGAAGAAACATGATAACATAGAAGAATCGTAATAGATAATTCTGTTATTGACGAAGAGAATACTACATTTCACGTAGGAAATGAAAATTCTCTTTTTTTTCGTATATTATATAGGTAAGAATAGTTTGTCACAAATGTGATAGACGTAATTTAAGGAGAGAAAGGAATACCTATATGAAGAAGATTGGAAAGATTTTATTAGTATGTATATTGTTTCTAGGGATGGTATCTTTTGTAAGAGAGGATACTGTAGAAGCGGCTGTGGATGAATCATTTACAGCAAAGATAAAAAATACTACACCTGAAGGAGTGAATCAAGAGATTGATTGTTACTTTCAAATTATCAAAGAAGCAACAGATAGTGAAAAAGGAGAAGTAACGATAGGTGCAGGAGGTTCTGCTATAAAAACCGATACAAGTGGCAATATCGAGTTTCCAAACGAAATTGTAAATGATGGAAAATTATACAATATCACAATGATTGGGTATAATGCGTTTTTTAATTGTATATCGCTAAAAAATGTGACTTTTGAAAATCCAGCAATTATCACCAAAATAGAGGATTATGCATTTTATGGATGTTATTCATTAGAAAGTACAGGAATAGAAAATTATATTAATCTTGAAAGTATAGGGGAATATGCATTTAAAGACTGTACCTCTTTGACAAGTACTGGTTTGGAACGAAACAATCTAATCAAAAGTATTAAGGATAGCACATTTGCTGGATGTACCTCATTAACAAGTACAGGGTTAGATGACAATACAAGTGTTGAGAACATAGAAGGATATGTATTCTATGGATGTACTTCATTAACAAGTACAGGGTTAGATGACAATACAAGTGTTGAGAACATAGAAGGATATGCATTCTATGGATGTACTTCTTTAGAAAGCACAGGATTAGAAAGCAATACAAGTGTTAAAAACATAGGAGAATATGCATTTCATGGTTGTAGTTCTTTAGAAAGCACAGGACTGGAAACAAATACCACTGTAGAAACTCTAGGAGATTTTGTTTTTTGGAAATGTGTTTCATTAACAAAAACAGGCTTAGAGGGCAATAATGCACTGAGGAAAGTAGGAATAGGTCTCTTTGCTGGATGCACATCATTGTCTAATACAGGTTTAGAGTCAAACAACACGGTTACAGAGTTAGGTATGGGAGCATTTTATGGTTGTACTTCGCTGACGAATACAGGGTTAGAAAAGAATGCAACTGTCAAAACGTTGGGGGAGATGGTATTTGGCGGTTGTTTAGGATTAACAACCACAGGATTAAGTAAAAATACATCCGTTGAAAGCATAGGAGATGTAGCATTCGCTGATTGTGCAAATTTAACTGCATTCTATTTTGTAAAGGATAGTATTCCTACTTTTGGAACCGATGTTTTTCCAGATACAACTACTTTATACTATTATAGTGGAATGAGCGCTGATGAAGTCAATAAATTACGTGAGCCAAGAAAAGCATATGAAATGATAGAAGTAGGTGTGGACAGTGATAGTTTACGTGATGATTATATAGCAGGAGAAGAGTTTACATTAGAGGATGTTAATTTTAATGTAACTTATGGAGATACAGCTTTAGGAGAAGATGTAAGTTTTGGAGGTTCAGTGCTTTATGATGATGATATTGATAACTTTACATTTACTCAAATGATACTTGTAAAAGGTGTTAATACAATTGCAGGTAAATATCGAGGTATGGATTTTTCATTTGAAGTGAATGCTGTTGCTTCTAGTTATGATGTAACAGTAAAGAATGGGACAACTGATAAACTGAAATATGAAGTAGGGGAAACAGTTACCATCACTGCGAACGCTCCAGAGAGTGGAAAGACATTTAAGAACTGGAAAGTAGAAAGTGGTGGAGTTACATTAGTGGATGCGAATAAAAAGTCGACTACATTTGTAATGCCTAAAAGTGCAGTTATTGTGGAAGCGCAATATGAAACAGCAAGTGTTCCACCAGTTGTAGAAGAACCAGAAATTATAATTGGTGCAGGGTTTACGTATCAAATCAATAAGAATAGAGATATGGAAGTCACTTGTAGTGGAAAGCTAGAAGATTTAATGGAAGTATATGTGGATGGAGTTATTTTAAATAAAGATCATTATACATTGAGATCAGGAAGTACAATCATAACGTTAAAGGCAAGCTATTTGAATACGTTAACGGTTGGGAAGCATACGTTGAAGCTACAATATAAAGGGGATGTATCTGCGGAAACATACTTCTTGATTTCAAATAAAGATGCAGAAAAAGAACCAGGAAATGATATTGAAGAAGTAGAGAAGGAAGAGGGAACAAAAACGCCATCTACTGGAGATAGAACTATGGTTGGCTTGTGGATGATGAGTATGTTATGTACTGGAGGGTATATTGTGTACCATTATAAGAAGAAACATGGTAACATAGAAGAATTGTAATAGATAATTCTGTTATTGACGAAGAGAATACTACATTTCACGTAGGAAATGAAAATTCTCTTTTTTTTCGTATATGATATAGGTAAGAATAGTTTGTCACAAATGTGATAGATGTGGAGAAAGGGAGAAGGAGGTTTATTATGAAGAAAAAAAGAATAAGTGAAAAGGTGTTCTCGTTTATCATGGCAATTGCAATGATTGTGAACATGAATACTTACCCAGCGTATGCAAATGATACGCTTATGGACGTAAGAAATGATTGTCATCCGATACATGATGAGAACTGTGGGTACGTTGAAAGTGCAGAGGGGGTAGCTTGTTCACATCTAAATGAAGATGGTACATATTCATGTAATTCTGATGGAAAAGAGAATTACGTATGTCTTCATGAAGATGAGTGTGGGTATATAGAAATGGTGGAAGGTAAACCATGTGCGCATACATGTGAACCAAAGGAAGATGCACAAGAGAAAGAAGAGCCACAGAAGGTACAAGAACCACAAGAGGAAAAAGGAACACGCACAAGATCAGTTAGAACAACGATTTCGGATATAAATGATTTAAATACAGCGATTTCTAATAGTAGTGGGACGAAAGAAAATCCTGCTGAAATCGTAATCGATTCTGCTGGAATAAGTGTTACGAAAGTGATTGCAATTTCTGGAAAGCATGTGAAACTTACTGGAGGAACCTTAACTAGGGGTTCTAGTTACACAGGGAACTTGATTGAAGTTACAAATGAGGGTAGTTTAATATTGGAAAACATCACTCTTGATGGGAATTATGTAAGTAGTGTTAAAAATCTAGTATTTGTGGAAAACTCTACACTAACTACAAATACAGGTGCAGTTCTACAAAATAACAAAGAAAGTGCGGTTAAAATCTGGAACAAAACTACTTATACTTCATTCATAATGAATGATGGTATAATTCAAAATAATGAAGCAGATACTGGCGCTGCGGTTTACTTAACGAATGCGAATAGTATGCTTTTTCAAATGAACGGAGGAATCATTCAAAATAACATTGCGAAAACACAAGGTAGTGCAATATTTGAAGGTGGGTATGGTATTCCTACGATGGAAATAAAAGGAGGGGAAATCAAAAAAAATAAAGGTGGTTCATCCTATGGTACGATTTATTCTAACTCAAATCTAATTATATCTGGTGGAAAGATATTTGATAATGAAACTACTGGTGTTGGTGGTGGAGTTTATAAAGCACAAGGAACTTTTACTATGACTGGTGGAACAATATCTGATAATAGAGATAAAGGACATAATACGAACAATGAAAAAACAGCGGATAATGTTATCATGCAAAAAGGAACCTTTAGCGTAGGTGGTTCTGCGAGTATACCTGCTGGATTAACTCTCAATAGCAGAGTTGTATTTCATATAAAATCTGCATTAACAGGTAGTTTTGGGCTATTTAAATATCCTGATTCTTCCAATCTTGCTAATAAAATAGGAGATGTTATTGCTAGTGGCTCTGACTATACTTTAACAAAAGAAGATATTCGCAAATTCACTTATAAAAATGGACAATTTGAGTTTGTGTTGGATGCGGTAGAAAATAAAATGAAACTGGCAAAACCTGCTGGTGATCCATCGATTGATATTTCAAATAACGATGATTGGCGTATTTATGCAAATGGGTCATGGTTAATCTTAAAAGAAGATGCTACAAGTACAGATTTTACTGAAATTTATATAGATAAAAATAAAAATGGTATCCTTGATAGTACAGATAAACTCTGGTTAATACCAGGCTTGACGAGTGGATCACAAGGGTATTATTTGAAGGATTTTTCTATATATGCGGGAACTGCAGATGAAGAATTATTGTTAGATACTAAAATCACGATGTTGGGTGGTAGAGTACAAAACTTATTTGGTGGTAGCGAAACAAGCGCTATCATAGGAGATACAAGTATTGTTATTTCTGGTGGCTTGGTGTCTTCTGTCTATGGAGGAAGTGATTTAGGTGCTATCACTGGAAATACATATGTAACAGTTACAGGTGGTAAGGTAAATTACTTATATGGTGGCAGTTATACTGGCGAAATTACTGGAGATTTAAATTTGAATTTTTCTGGTGGAGATGTTGGTATAGTGTATGGAGGTAGTAGAAATGGGGAAATCATAGGAAATACAAAAATAAAATTAGAAGAAGGTAGTACACTTGAATCCCTATATGGTGGAAGTTATAATGGCTTATTAACAGGTGATACTTCTGTTGAATTAGCAGGTGGTATTGTTACCACTAGAATCATTGCTGGTGGAAGTCTTGAGGAAGCGATTGTGGATGGAAATACAAGCGTCACCATCACTGGTGGAGAAGTATCCTCACATATTTATGGCGGTGGTGGCTTTCCAGCTGTGAAGGGAAATACGAACATATCCATTACAGGTGGTATAGTAAAAGGCAATGTATATGGAGGAGGTAATGAAAAAACTGCTCCTGTCGAAGGGAATTCAATGATTTCTATTACAGGTGGTAATGTATTAGCCAATGTATATGGCGGCGGTAGAATTGAAGCGGCGAATCCTATGGGAACAAAAACAGTTTCTATTGGGGAGAGTGCAAAAATTGGTTCCCCTCATGATACATACGCCTATGGTATTTTTATGAATTGTGGCAATCGTACAAATGGTGTAGATAACTTTGTGGTCGAAAAGGAGTTAAATAGTGATGCGAGTATTTATGTTACAATAGTCGAAACATATGCAGCAAAAGATACACCAAAAGTGATTGCCACAAATGTGAAAGAGGAAGATTTTAGTAAATTTGTTCCTATTGGTTCAGGATATGTAAATTCAAGATTATACTATGATGAGAGTGATCAAAGCATTAAGTTGGATAGAACGAAATTTGTGGTAAAGTTCTCTACAAATTATGGAAGTAAAGTTGAAGAGGTTACTGTTTCAAAAGGTGAAAAGTTATTTTCGCCACAGAATCCAACAAAAGACGGTTTTGAATTTGGTGGTTGGTATAAAGACGATACATTAGAAAATGCATGGGATTTTGATACTGATGTAGTAAACGAAGATATGAAACTATATGCAAAATGGGAGACTCCTGTACTCTTACCTTCTAAAGAAACCGTGGTAGATACTGTGACTGGTATCGTTGCGGAATATGTAGATGGTAAAAAGTTTGATTCCGACATTGTTTTAAAAGTTATTGTGAAACCTCAAAACGAAATGAACAAACTTGAAGAGAATGTAAAAAAAGTTGTATCTGGTTCAAGCATTGTTGGACTGTATGATGTGTTGTTATTGAAAGATGGCATCGAAATACAACCAAGTGGAGACATAAGAATACGCATTCCTATGAATGATGCTATGAAGAGAGTAAAAGATATTAAAGTAGTTTATATTGATGATGATGGTAATGTTACTGTTATTCCAAGTATTGTGAAGGATGGGTATATTGAGTTTATAACTGATCATTTTAGTTACTATGGAGTAATAGGGAAATTTGATGTTATTGGTCCTGTGGAAGAAGAAAAGAAACCTGAAGAGGGTAATAAAAAACCAATAGGACCAACAGGAACTATTGGTACAGGCGATCAAACGATGTTGCAACAATACTTTATGGTTGCGGTAATAAGTGCTGGTGTAGTGTTTATGGTTAGACAAAGAAACTTAGCATATGTTGATATTGAAACACCAGATTGTTTTAAAGGATTTAGAAATAAAATAAGATTTGGTAGATTCTTATTTTCACAAGCAGTAAAAGAAATAAAAAATCGAACGTATTTCAAATAAGAGAAAAAAGAGGGAAACCATCAAATAATCCTGCAATTGGCGAAGAGAATGGTACATTTCACGCAAGAAATGAAAATTCTCTTTTTTTTCGTTTATTATATAGATAAGAGGAGTCTGTCACAAATGTGATAGATATAAAGGAAAGGGTAAGGAAATGACAATTAGAAAAAATGTAATTAAGAAATTGTGTTTATTTGTATTTGCCATAGCCATGGTGTTGTCCAATATACCGCTGAAAAAAGGCTATGCTTCTGGAGGTGAAGTTTGGGTTAATGGTGTGAACATTGTTACTGCGGTGAATCAAACAGTACAGTGTGGAGAGGGAACGGCAACTTATAACGCAACCACGAACACTTTAACACTTAACAATGCGAAGATTACTGAGGTCAATGATATAAAACATGCTATAGAGAATAGAATTAATAGTGATTTTACAATAGTATTAAACGGACAAAACAATATTGAAATAGAAAGGTATACTGGTGTCTTCTCAGTAGCGAATGCGAATATGACATTCATGGGTGAAGGAAGTTTGAATATTGTAGCTGCACAAAGTATATCAAATATGAAGGACATCATATTCGATGGCGTTACAATTACAGCAGCGACACAAGCAGATGGTTCCATCGCAACTAGTGGAAATGTAATGGTAAAAAATGGTTCAGACATTACATGTAGCGGTACTTATTTTGGTATAAACGCTTTAGGTAATTTGACAATATCAGACAGTGAAGTTGAAGCAAAGGCAACAGGGACAAGAATGAATGCATTTAGTATAACTGGTCCGATTACAATAGATAAAGAATCGAATGTAACTGTGGAAAGTGACGCTGTTGCGATATATAGTACTCAGGATATAACTATCAAGGATAGTTATGTTAACGCCAGTACTAAATCAGACTATAGTATATGGACAAAGGCTGCGCTTTCTATAAAGGGATATGCAGAGGTAATTGCAAAGGGTGCTGAAGGAATAGGTAGCATTGGAGCAAAGAGCACATTTGTAATTGAACCTACACTTAATGAACGTGTTGAAGTTTATAAGGGTTCTAATGAAGAGAATGTTGTTGCTGTGGAGGGTTCTCCATTTGCAACAAGTACAGATTTAAAAGCTTTAGGAGCAGGAAGTGTTGCATATTTCCATAGTAAAAAACATGAACATACTGCAGTAAATTCATGGTCAAAAAATGAAACAAGCCACTGGCATGAATGTGCTATGGATGATGGAGCAAAAGTCAATCTTGGCGATCATTCATGGGATGAAGGTATTGTCACAACACCTGCTACAATCACACAAGAAGGCACCATGAAGTATACTTGTAGTGTTTGTGGACAAATAAAAAATGAAGTGATAGCTAAGATTCCTTCAAAAGATATCCTAGAAAATACAAATACAGGTACAAAGGCAGAGTATGTGGATGGCACAGAGTTTGATTCTAGTCTTATCTTGAGTGTTGTATCTAAACCACAAAACGAGATTGATAACATTAAAAAGAACGTATCAGAAGTTGCTCCAGGTACAAGTGTCGTAGGACTTTATGATATTAAACTTTTAAAAGATGGAATTGCTATTCAACCTGATGGAAGTCTGAAAATCAGCATACTTCTTAATGATGAAATGAAATCTATGAAAGAATTGAAAATTATTTATGTAGACAATAATGGAAATGTATCTATAATACCAAGTGAAGTTAAAGATGGATACATAGAGTTTGTAACAGATCATTTTAGTTATTATGGAGTAATCGGTAAAGTAAGTCCAATTGCACCTGTTGTTAAAGAACCTACAAAACCATCTATCAATACTGGTGATAATACAGCTTTCCAACAATATCTAATGGTTGCGGTAATTAGTGCTGGTGTAGTGTATATGGCTAGACAAAGAAAATTGGCATTTGCTGATATCGAAACATTAGATTGTTTTAAAGGATTTAGAAATAAAGTAAGATTTGGTAGATTCTTATTTTCACAAGCAGTAAAAGAAATAAAAAATCGCACTTATTTTAAATAGATATAATGATAAAACTGAAGTGTGTTAGCTTGTATAGTGACATCTTCAGTTTTTTTATACATAATGAAAGGGGATGAGAGGTTTTGTGAAAACATGGTATAATACTTGCGTATAGATACATGTGGGAATAGGAGTTCTTATGATAAAAATAGTAGCGGTTGGAAAATTAAAGGAAAAAGCTTTGCGTATGCAGATTGAGGAATATGAGAAACGTCTTCGTCCTTTTACAAAGCTTGAAATTATAGAAGTGAGTGATGAGAATGCTCCACAGACGAATAGTGAAGCACAAAATGAGCAGGTGAAGGAGAAAGAGGGGGAACGAATTTTATCGAAGATAAAAGAAAATGAATACGTGATCTTGTTGGATTTGTGGGGAGATATGTTAAATAGTGAGGCGTTTGCGAAGAAGATAGCAAACGTGCAAACGTATGAGAGTAGTAATTTGACATTTGTAATTGCGGGTTCTTTGGGACCTGGTAAGGTTGTATATGAACGATGTAATTATCGTTGGAAGTTATCGGATTTAACGTTTACGCATCAAATGACAAGGGTGTTGGTGTTGGAACAAATTTATCGTGCGTTTATGATTCAAAATAATAATCCATATCATAAATAGAGCATAGAATGAGGTGTAGGGTATGAAGGTAGAAGAGTTTACGTGGTTAAAGGAAAGTAGTTATGTAGTACGTGAGGGTGGATTGGAACTAGAGGCTACGCCAAAGTCTGATTATTTTGTGAATCCGGAAACAGAGGAAGCGACTTTGAGTGCTCCATTTCTGTATCATGAGGTGGAAGGGGATTTTGTGTTTCGTGCGAAGGTGAGCCATGGGTTTACATCGGTGTATGATGCTTGTGTATTATTGGCGTATGATCATGAGAGGTTATGGGCGAAGGCTTGTTTCGAGTTATCAGATTTAGGTACACATAATGTAGTGAGTGTGATGACTGATGGGGTAAGTGATGATGCCAACAATGTATGTGTTGAGGGAAATGAGGTATGGCTTCAATTGGCTCGCAAGGGGTCTTTGTTTGCGGTACATTATTCTTTGGATGGGGAGAGGTTTCTGATGGCTCGATTGACGCGTTTGCCTATGAGGGAGTGTATTAAGGTTGGGTTAGAGGCACAATCTCCAATAGGGGAAGGTGGCAAACGTGTGTTTGAGGATATCGTGTTGGAGTGTAGAACACTGGATGATATACGAGATGGAAACTTCTGAATGAAACAATTTTCAGTAAATTTTCAAAATAACTTACATTTATGTATTGACTTACGATAGAAATAGGTGTAAATTATAAGAAACCAATGACGGAGAGATAAAACATGATATGCGCTAATAGAGAGTTGCGAATTGCTGGAAACGCGACAGAGATGCAGTCTTGTAAATGGACTCCTAAGGGCAAGGGGAAAAGCGAATGCTTAGTATCCAAGACGTATGCTTACGTTATAAAGCTAGGAATGTGTATGCATTTCGAATGAGAGGATCTCTTCAAATAGGAAAAGATCAAATCAGGTGGTACCGCAGATGAATTTATTCGCATCTGTCCTGTAGTCAATTGACTTATGGACGGGTGCTTTTTTTATATAAAGGAGGTGGTCATTGTGTTAAAGAACACAGAGGAATGGCGATGGCAAAAGCATAGGGTGTATTTCAAAACAAACATGAATCATGTGAACACAATGAGTGAAGGAGAGAAAGAACATGAAAAAATTTATTAAAATGATGGCAGTATGTGTATTAGGAATGAGTGTTATGGCAGGGTGTGGCAGTGAAGATAAAAAGGAAGATAAGATTCCAGTAGTTTCGGTAGCACAGATTGTGGAGCATAAATCTTTGAATACAATTCGTGATAGCTTTAAGGAAGAAATGAAAGAGTTAGGGTATGTAGATGGAGAAAATATTAAGTTATCCTTTAAGGATGCTGGTGGACAATCCAATACACTAGATTCAATCATGTCTACGTTTGCCGGAAATAAGAGTGATGTCATTGTGGCAATTGCGACACCGACTGCAATGTCTGCGGCTAAATATAGCAAGGATATTCCAATTGTTTTCTCTGCTGTATCAGATCCAGTTGGGGCTGGCTTGATGAAAGATTTAAATAAACCTGAGAATAATATCACGGGTACAAGTGATGAGATTCAGGTGGATCAAATCCTTGATTTGGCGTTGAAAGTGAATCCAGATTTAAAAACACTTGGGTTTATTTACAATACAAGTGAAGCGAACTCAGTTTCTAATCTTGAAAAAGCGAAGAAGTTCTGTAAGGAACACAACATTACTTTAAAAGAAGGCAGTGGGGCGAATATTACTGAGATTCAAAGTGCAGTGAGTGTGTTAACAGAAGAATGCGATGCAATCTTTGCGCCAAATGATAACACCGTAGCAAGTTCTATGAGTGCATTGGTAAATGAAGCAAATAAGAAAAAAGTTCCAGTATATACAGGTGCAGATTCTATGGTAAGTGATGGTGGATTTGCGAGCGTTGGAATTGATTATACAAATTTAGGAAAAGAAACAGCGAAAATGGTAGATGCGATTTTAAAGGGGAAAGATGTAAAAGATTTACCAGTAAAAGTGTTTAAGACAGATTTGAATATTTATGTGAATGAGAAAACAATGAAAGAGTTAGGGATTACATTACCAGAGGATGTCGCAAAAAGTGAAAATCTTGTGAAGATGTAATTGTAGAGAGAGGATGAGCATACATGGCATTTAGTACCATACAAACAGCGGTTTTATTAGGACTGATTTTCGCAATCATGTCCCTTGGGGTTTTTATTTCATTTAAGATTTTGAATATTCCGGATTTAACAATTGATGGAAGCTTTACGACAGGGTGTGCAGTATCTGCCGTGTTCGCTTCTCAAGGACATCCATTTTTAGGACTGCTGTTTGCGATGGTGTGTGGAGGATTGGCTGGTATTGTTACGGGTGTTTTACAAACCAAATGTAAAGTACAGGCGATCTTGGCAGGGATTTTGACCATGACTGCTCTTTACTCAATCAATCTTAAAATATTAGGTGGTATGCCAAACGTTTCTTTGTTTGGAAAGGAAACAATTTTTACACCATTTGAGAATATATTGGGAGAATATACGAATTTAATTATTGTGGGTATAATTTTAATGGTATTGATTTTGGTGTTGTATGTGTTCTTGAAGACACAGTTGGGGATGAGTTTACGTGCTACGGGTGACAATGAGGCTATGGTAAGGGCATCTTCCATTAATTCAGATACAATGAAGATTATGGGGATTGCGATTGCGAATGCTCTTGTGGCTCTTGGAGGGGCAGTGTTTGCCCAAAATCAAGGGTTTGCGGATGTGAGTGGTGGTATTGGTATGATGGTGGTTGGATTGGCTTCTATCATCGTAGGAGAAGCGTTTATACGTCGTAGGACAATGGCGTTTCAATTTCTTGCGGTAATTATAGGTGCGATTGTCTATCGTTTTATATTAACGGTGGCGTTGCAGTTGGGAATTGCGTCTAGTGATATGAACTTATTCTCTGCAGCGTTAGTTGCGTTGGCTATTTCATTGCCGTATTTGAAGAATAAAAGGAGGAAACATCATGCTTGATTTAAAAGATTTATGTGTAACGTTTCATCCTGGAACGGTAGATGAAAGAGTTGCGTTAGATCATGTTTCCTTCCATGTGGAAGATGGAGATTTTATTAGTATCCTTGGGACGAATGGGGCTGGTAAGAGTACCTTATTGAATGTGATCAGTGGAACTGTGGGTGTAGATAGTGGACAGATTCTATTAGATGGTAAGGACTTAACGTATTTGTCAGAGTATAAAAGAGCGAAAGATGTGGGAAGGTTGTTTCAAGATCCTTTGAAGGGAACTGCACCTAATATGAGCATTGAAGAGAATTTAGGACTTGCGTATAGTCGTGGGAAGAGAACAACGTTAGCACAAGCGATAAAAAAAGGAGATCGTGCATTCTTTGTAGAAAAGTTGGGAGAACTTGGATTGGGATTGGAAGATCGTTTGTCGACAAGAGTAGGATTGTTGTCAGGAGGACAAAGACAAGCATTAACATTGTTAATGTCTACCATCGTGACACCAAAATTATTACTCTTGGATGAACATACGGCAGCACTTGATCCTAAAACAGCACAATCAGTTATGGATATTACAGATAAAATTGTGAAGGAACATCATATTACAACACTGATGATTACGCATAATATGAAACAAGCACTTGCCTATGGCAATAAGACCATTATTTTAAATGAAGGAAAAATTGTAAAAGTATTAGAAGGGGAAGAACGCGCAAAGACTACGGTGGATGATTTGTTGAATATGTACGATTTCATATAGATTACAGAAATTGGAAATGAGTCTTTGCACTCATAAAAAGAGAATCATGGTAGTATAATGAACATGCAGGAAGTTTTTCAAGTAAAAAATATCACGAAAAAAGATGTGAAAATTACGATATTTTAACTTGACTTTTCTGTGTGTTTTTGCTTTTACATACATTTATTACAAGATTTGTGTAAACGCATACAAAAAGTGAAATTTTCTCACAAAAAAGGTGGAAATTTATCCAAAAAGACTTTATACTTAATGTATAAACAAATTCCTAAGGGGGGATTTAACATGAGACAAAGCAACATGTTGGCTATGATATTAGCCGGAGGGCGCGGAACGCGATTATACGCCCTTACAAAAAAAATCGCAAAACCTGCAGTTTACTATGGTGGAAAATATAGAATCATTGATTTTCCTCTAAGTAATTGTGCAAACTCAAACATCAATGTAGTTGGTGTACTAACTCAGTATGAATCTGTTCTTTTAAACTCTTATGCAGCAGCTGGTCAGCGTTGGGGTTTAGATGCAAAGGATAGTGGTGTGTATGTATTGCCTCCTCGTGAAAAAGATGGCGCCGCTTTTGATGTGTATCGCGGAACTGCAGATGCAATTTCACAAAATATCGATTTCATTGACAGTCACAATCCGGAATACGTATTGATTCTGTCTGGAGATCATATCTACAAAATGGATTATTCTAAGATGTTATCTTGTCATAAAGCGAACAATGCGGATGCGACCATTGCGGTTCTTCCTGTGCCTATTAAAGAGGCAAGTCGTTTTGGTATTATGAATACTGATGAACAAGGACGTATTGTTGAGTTTGAAGAGAAACCAGAACATCCTAAGAGTAATTTAGCTTCTATGGGTATTTATATCTTTGATTGGAAGTCTTTACGTAAAAAATTAGTGGCGGATATGGATGATCCAAATAGTAGCCATGACTTTGGTAAAGATATTATTCCTGCAATGCTAGATGAAGGAAAGCGTTTGGTCGCTTATCGTTTTGAAGGGTATTGGAAAGATGTTGGTACGGTAGATTCTTTATGGGAAGCAAATATGGATTTATTGAGTAAAGATAACGAGTTGGATTTAAATGATCCTAACTGGAAAATCTATACGGAAGATGTAGCAACAGTTCCACATTTTGTAGGACCAAAAGGTAAAGTGAACAACGCTTATATCAATCAGGGATGTTTGATCAATGGAGAAGTTAATAATTCTGTATTGTTTACGAATGTTGAAATTGGTGAAGGCGCAGTAGTAAATGATGCTGTATTGATGCCAGATGTTGAAATTGGTGAAGGTGCAGTGGTGCATCGTGCAATTATTGCACAAGGTGTTAAAGTTGATCCAGGAGCTGTTGTGGGAGATCCTAACAGTGAAGAAATTGAACTGGTCAGCAAGAGAGTGAGGGGTGAGTAAGTATGTGTAATGCATTTGGAATTGTGAATTTCGAAGGACAGAGCGTACATGTAAAAGCAATGCAGGACTATCGTCCTATCTCAGCGTTCTCATTTCTTGGAAGATATCGTTTGGTAGACTTCCCTATCTCAAATTTAAGTAATAGTGGTGTAAATCAAATCAAAGTATTTGTGAAGACAAATCCTAGAAGTTTATTAGAACATTTAGGAACTGGTCGTCATTATAATATCAATTCAAAACGTGGAAAACTTCATATTTTACCAGCAAAGAGCATGGATGAAAATGATTTCTATAGCAACGATATCAATTCTTACATGTACAACATGCAGGCAATTGAACAAGTGAATACTCCATATGTGATTTTAATGCCTAGTCATATGGTATATCGTCAAGATTTTAGTGATTTATTGGATGTGCATATTGCAAGTGGTGCAGATATTACAATGTTGTATCAAAACGTAGATCATGCAAAAGAAACATTTATCAACTGTGATACGTTAGAGTTAAATAAACAAAAAGGTGTTCTTGCGATTGGAAAGAACAGAGGAAATGCAAAGCAAAGAGCAATTTCATTGGAAACTTACATCATGAGTAAAGAGTTGTTTATGGAACTTGTGGTAAAAGCAGCAAATATTTCTTCTCTTTATTGGTTTAGAGATATCGTAAATGATGAATGTGCAGAGTTGGATATTCGTGGTGTTGCGCATCGTGGATTTGTAGCTTGTATCAATGACTTTAAGAGTTATTACAAAGCAAACATTGATTTGTTGGATTATGATAAAGCAATGGATTTATTTGCGAATGATTGGCCAATTTATACAAGAACGAATGATTCTTGTCCAACACAGTATTCCTCAGGTGTTCATGTGTCAAATAGCATGGTATCCAATGGATGTATGATCAATGGTGATGTAGAGAACAGTGTCATTGGTCGTGGAGCAGAAATCATGGAAGGTGCAGTGGTGAAAAACTGTGTAATTCTTCCAGGCGCTCATGTTGGTGAAAATGTTCATATTGAAAACGTAGTTGTGGATAAACAGGCGAAGATAACGCGCAAAAAAGAACTTATCGGATTACCTGAACAACCACTATATGTAAAAAGGAATGATAAAATCTAATGGCAAGAATTTTAATGGTTGCGGCAGAAGGTCTGCCATATATCAAGAGTGGAGGATTGGCTGATGTAATTGGTTCACTTCCACAAGAGTTGGTGAAAAAAGGACATGAAGTGCGCGTTGTGATGCCTCTGTATGCACCAATAGCAAAGAAATATCATAGCACTTTCCAATTGGAAGCGCAGTATAGTGTTTCCATTGCGTATCATGAAGTACCTGTCAATGTATTCTCTTGTATGAATGGAAGTGTGAAATTCTATTTCATTGAGCATAAGGGATACTTTGAAAGAGATGCTTTATATGGGTATATGGATGATGGAGAACGTTTTGCGTATTTCCAGAAAGCAGTTATTGAAATGTTGAATCAGTTGAATTATTTCCCTGAAATTATGCATAGTCATGATTGGCATACGGGAATGATTCCAGCAATGTGCAAAGAAGGACATAGCTTTGATGAACGTTACCGTAACATTTCGCATGTGTATACCATTCATAACTTAGCATATCAAGGAAACTTCGGTGTGGAAATGTTGGATAGTTGCTTAGGACTTGATTATCGTATTTTCGATAATGGAAATGTACGATATGATGGTGGTATTAGCTTTATGAAATCTGGTATCTTATATGCCGATAAAGTAACGACTGTATCTCCTTCCTATTCCCAAGAGATTTTAACTCCTCAATATGGGGAACATTTGGAAATGGTATTGAATATTCGCCGTTATGATTTATGGGGTATCACCAATGGAATCGATATTGAGTATTGGGACAGTAAAGCAGATCCAGAAGTACCATATCATTTCAATAAAGTAAACGTTAAGAAAGCGAAAGCTTTAAATAAAGAAGCGTTACAAAAAGAGTTAGGTCTTACGGTAGATTCTGGTGTGTTATTAGTAGGAGTTGTATCGAGACTTACTTGGCAAAAAGGATTTTATCTATTGATGGAAAAACTACATGAAATATGTGGTATGCCAATTCAACTTGCGGTATTGGGAAGTGGAGAGGCAAGCATCGAAGAAAAAATGGCACAATTAGAAGCAGGCAATAAAGGAAAGATAGCATTCTATAAAGGGTACAATGAATCTTTAGCGCATCGTATTTATGCGGCAAGTGATTTGTTCTTGATGCCTTCTTTGTTTGAGCCATGTGGAATATCTCAATTGATATCTATGCGTTATGGAACATTGCCGTTGGTACGAGAAACTGGTGGTTTAAAAGATACAGTGACTCCATTCAATGAGTTTGAAAAGAGTGGAAATGGCTTTAGCTTTGCGAACTACAATTCAGATGAATTGGTAAGTGTTCTTTGGAAAGCAATTCATGTATACTACGATTGTCCAGAAGATTGGAAGACGTTAGTACGTAATGCGATGAATACTGATGTAAGTTGGGAAAAGAGTGCGAATACGTATTGTCAATTGTATGCGCAGTTACATCCATAAGCATCTAGAAGGGGTCATGTAAATGACTCCTTTTTTAAAAATCATAGAAAGGAACTGAGTATGGGAAAATTAAGTGGTAAAGTGGCTCTTATTACAGGGGCGTCAAAAGGTATTGGTGAAGGTATTGCGAAGGTGTATGCAAGTGAAGGTGCGAACTTGATATTGTGTGCGCGAGGAGAAGAGACAAAAACTCTATGTGAGACATTGGAGCGTACATATGATATAAAAGCAATCTTTGCGAAAACGGATGTTTCTAATATGCTAGATTGTAAAGAGGCAGTGCGTGTTGGTGTAGAGACGTTTGGCACAATTGATATTCTTGTGTCCAATGCAGGTGTTTGTCGTTTAGGGAACTTCCTAGAGGCAAGTAGTGAGGATCGTGATTTTCATTTGGATGTGAATGTTAAGGGAACTTGGAATATTGCACAAGCAGTTTTGCCTATAATGGTGGAGAAGAAGTATGGTAAGGTTGTGATTATGAGTTCTGTGACAGGATATATGGTTGCGGATTGTGGGGAAGCAGGATATGCGATGAGTAAAGCTGCCTTAATTGGACTGACCAAAGCATTAGCTAGAGAGTTTGCGGATAAAAACATTACTGTGAATGCAATTTGTCCAGGATATGTGGATACTCCAATGGCAGATAGTATTGCCTTAGCAAGTGATGAAAAAAATCCACAGAGTGTAAAACAAGGAATCGCGGATGCGACACCAATTGGACGTTTGGCAGATCCTTGTGAAGTGGGAGATTTAGCTGCGTTCCTTGGAAGTGATGAAAGTCGTTATATCACAGGTACACAAATTGTGATCGATGGAGGAAGCACGCTTCCTGAAACGGTGAGTGTTGGCGTATGATGCGTGATCCACAACTTACCATAGGGAATTTAATCGATAAACAAAGCATCGCATATATTAGTTCGATTGATGAAGATGGGTTTCCAAATACAAAAGCGATGTTAGCGCCAAGAGTGAGAGAGGGAATTAAGACATTTTATTTCACAACCAATACCTCTTCAATGCGTGTTCAACAATATCTAAAGAATAAAAAAGCATGTATCTACTTTAGTGATAAACGTTTCTTTCGAGGTGTGATGTTACTTGGAGAGATGGAAGTACTACAAGAGGATACATACAAAGAGATGATTTGGGAAGAGAAGGACACGATGTATTATCCACAGGGTGTTCATGATCCAGATTATTGTGTATTACGTTTTACAGCACATAAAGGTAGGTTTTATAGTGCCTTTAAGTCGGAAACATTTGAAATAAAATAAAGTAGAAAGAACATAAGTTAAAGTATTTATGAAAATATTTTCAAACTGTCTTGACTTCGTGTTCTTTTCTCATTATAATTGATTAAAATATCGTTGATAAATTAGGAAAGTATCATGACGAATATAAAGAAGGAGATGTATAAAATGGCATACTATTTTGATGAACCCTCTCATACATTCAGTGAATATTTAATTGTTCCTGGATATTCAAGTGCAGATTGTACTCCTGCAAATGTTTCTTTAAGAACACCTTTGGTAAAATTTAAAAAAGGTGAAGAATCACCAATCTATTTAAATATCCCTATGGTATCTGCAATTATGCAGTCTGTATCAGGTGAAAAGATGGCATGTACTTTAGCTAGAGAAGGTGGATTGTCTTTTATTTATGGTTCACAATCAATCGAAGATGAAGCAGCGATGGTACGTCGTGTAAAAATGACAAAAGCAGGTTTTGTACATAGCGATTCTAACATTCGCCCAGACGCAACACTTGCGGAAGTTTTGGCATTAAAAGAAGAAAATGGTCATGCGACTATGGCTGTAACAGAAGATGGTACAGGAAATGGTAAACTATTAGGTATTATTACAAGTAGAGATTACCGTGTATCTAGAATGGATGAAAATTCTAAAGTATCTGACTTCATGACACCATTTGAAAAATTAATCTGTGGTAAAGAAGGGTGTACATTAAAAGAAGCAAATGATATTATTTGGGACAATAAATTGAACCAATTACCAATCATTGATAAAAATCAGAACTTGGTTGCGTTTGTATTCCGTAAAGATTACGATTCTCACAAAGAAAATCCTAGTGAGGTATTGGATGCACAGAAACGTTATTTGGTTGGTGCAGGTATCAACACAAGAGATTATGAAGAACGTATCCCTGCGCTTGTAGAAGCAGGCGCTGACGTGTTATGTATTGACTCCAGTGAAGGATTCAGTGAATGGCAAGCAATTACATTAAAATGGGTACGTGAAACATATGGAGACAGCGTAAAAGTTGGTGCAGGAAATGTTGTGGATGCGGAAGGATTTAGATTCTTAGCAGAAGCAGGTGCTGACTTTGTGAAGATTGGTATTGGTGGAGGATCCATCTGTATCACTCGTGAACAAAAAGGTATTGGTCGTGGACAAGCAACCGCAACAATTGAAGTTGCGAAAGCTCGTGATGAATATTTCGAAGAAACTGGTATCTATGTACCAATCTGTTCCGATGGTGGTATTGTACATGATTATCACATTACACTTGCTTTAGCAATGGGTGCTGACTTCGTTATGTTGGGTCGTTACTTCTCTCGTTTTGAAGAATCTCCTACAAAGAAAGTTACCATCAATGGTACTTACATGAAAGAGTATTGGGGAGAAGGTAGTGCACGTGCACGTAACTGGCAGCGTTACGATATGGGAGGAAGTAAAAAACTTTCATTCGTAGAAGGTGTTGATTCTTATGTGCCTTATGCTGGAGCATTAAAAGACAATGTGGATTTAACCTTGAGTAAGGTAAAACACACCATGTGTAACTGTGGAACATTAACTATCCCAGAATTACAGAAGAATGCGAAAATGACGCTTGTATCTTCTACTAGTATTGTAGAAGGTGGAGCACATGACGTTGTAGTAAAAGATAATACAATTGATGCGAAAGTAAAATAATTAGGAACTGTTGAGCAATCAACAGTTTTTTTTCTATTGACATAACTGTCAATACTGTATATACTGTTATTGTAAAATAATAACAGTTAGAAACTGAGGTGAGTTCATGCAAATAAATCAGAAATCAGACGTAGCACTATATCAACAAATCGCGGAAGCATTCAAAGCACAAATTTTAAGTGGTGAACTTAAGAGTGGAGATTATCTTCCGAGCGTTCGTGCACTTGCGGCCGATTTGAAATTGAGTGTCGTAACTACCTTAAAAGCATATGAACAATTGACACAAGAAGGGTTGATTAGTTCGAAAGCAGGAAAAGGCTACTATGTGAATGAACAAGACGAAGAAATGATACGTGAACAACATATTCGCATTGTAGAGGAGAATTTACAAAAAGCGCTTGATGCGGCAAAAATAGCAAACGTAAGCGATGAAGAAGTGTTTTTAATCTTGAAAACACTAATGGAGGTATAGATATGCAAAGCGCAATTGAACTAAAAAATGTAACAAAGAAGTATAAAGAATTCTCAATCAACGAATTATCTTTATCTATTCCAAAAGGTTTAGCGACTGTATTTATTGGAAACAACGGTGCAGGAAAAACAACCCTTCTGAAGATTATGAGCCAACTCATCACATGTGAAGGAGAAGTATTTCATGATGGTGCCATGGTAGAAGAAGATGATGATAGCTTTAAGGAATCGATGGTTTATGTACCTGATTCTTGTTGTTTTCCAAGCTTTATGGATATTAAAAAAGTATGTGAACTTATGAAATTGGGGTTTCATGCATTCGATGAATCTAAGTTTATAAAACTTTGTAATGAGTTTGAACTAATTCAAGAAAACAAACTACAATCAAAGAAAATTAAAGAAATGTCCACAGGGAATCAAATGAAATTGATGTTGTGTGCAATGTTGGCGAGAAAAGGGAAATATTTGTTGTTGGATGAACCAGCCGCAAACTTAGACCCAGTTATGCAAGATTTATTACAAGAGAAGATGAGAGCGTATCTAATGGATGAAGAACATACCATTATTTATTCAACACATAACATTGAACAGGTGAATAATGTTGCGGATTATGTTGTCTTTATGAAAGATGGATGCATCCTTGAACAAGGACTAATTGATGATGTATGTGATCGCTATGTCATCGTACAAGGGAATAAGCAGGATCAAGATAGACTGAAAAAGGGATATCTTCACATGCGCGTACATGGAGAATATGTGGAAGGGCTTATGTATAAAGAAGAAGCACAAGGTTTATCAAAAGAGATGGATATTACCATCATGAAACCTGATTTACGTGAGCTATCGATTTTCTTATTAAAGAAGGAACCTTTATGTTCTCAAGAATAAAAGAAGCATATAAGCTTTATCACATTACCTCTATCCCCAAACTTTTAAAAGTAGAATTTATGATTGAATTTACGTGCACGTACCTCGTTGCGTATTATCTGTTGAGTAATCAAGCGCAAAATCTTATTCGTCTAACAAATGGAAATAGCGATAGTATCTTGTACTATATAACATATGAAATGTATCCTCGCGTAATTTTTCCAATCATTGTATATGTGGCAGTATTATTTTTTACACAAAGTCATTTATCATCTTTCGTTACAAAGAATGAAAAAGAAATCATACTTTATAAGATGTTACCGAATAGTTTTCAAAAATTTCAATGGAATCTGGTCATAACATTTGTCATTACAACAATCTTGCTTTTTGGGGCAGCTACCTTAATGATTATATTAGGATATTCTAGAATTTCATTTTCTACTGCCTATGTGTATGGATCTATGCTTCCATTAAGTGCTATATGGATATATAGGGGTTTAAAAAAAGAAAAGACCACTGCATTTTCAGGTGGAGTAGGTTTCGTTGTATTCTTCTTTATAAGCTTTATTTACGATTATATAGATGGGGCTAGCAACATATTTACAATAGAACAAGTTTTCTGTGCCTTATGTTTCATAATTCTTTGTCTCATCATTACAATTTGGTATGTAAAAAGGATACTTAAACTCATGAAAAGTAGGTGGTTAAATTGAGGAAATCATTAAAATTATATTTTCTATTATATCCCTTTTCTAAACGACGCTTCATATATATATGTTGTGCATTAGGACTATCTATGGGAGTGGTTACCTTAAACACGGATGTTAGTTATAATAGTGAGAAGATGTTATCTCTACTAGGACTAGGGTGTTCTATTTACTTTTTGGTTCTAGGTTTGGTGAATGACTTTCGTTTTTTATCAGAGAAAAAAGGAGTGAATCTATCTCATTTATTGCATCAGTTTCCTGAACAAAGAAATATTTATAGAAATGGTATTATTGGCTATGTGACCATGTTTACAGGGTTCTATATAGTAGCACAACTTGTAGTGTTTGGCATTCTTTCATTATTTGAACTTGTGTATATACAAACTGTTGTGTTGTGTATATGGGGAAGTGTGCTGTCTGGAGTCATTTGTGTATTTGTGTTATTTGCACAGGTTTGTGGAAGACAACTTCTTGGAATATTCTTCATAATATTCTATATTTGTGTGGTGTTTACTATGTTAGCAAACGTAATTCCAATAGAAATTTTTATTTATTTCCACCCTAAGAGTTTCATAATACTACTTTTTATAACAACTTTATTATTAGGTATTTCTATTATATTTGGAAAGTACTGTTATCGAACAAGACATGAATTAAATGAAAAAATGCGATTCAAAAGATTACATTAAGAAGGAGGTCATGATATGAAGCAATTTACGATGAAAACATATCAAACATTATTTGTACTAAGAGGGATATTTATAATTCTTTTGTTAATAGCGTTTATCCTTTTAGTCTCATGGAAACCTTTGTCTAACTGGCTTGAATTGTTGATTCTTGGTATTTATATAGTATTTAATGGTTTCTTATTAAAGTCTCTTTGTCGAGATATGCGCGCATGTCGTGTTAGTAAGGGAAACATACTCAAAAAACCACCAATAAAGCTTGAAACGATTGCATTATGTATGTCCATTCTTGGTTTACTATATGTAATTAATACGATCGCTGAAAGAACATATGACATTATGGATTTGATTCTTATCATTCTACTTTCTAATACCTCACTTATTTATCATGATTATGTAATGATTATCGTAGAAGATAACCAACTTTATTTCAGAAAATGTTGGATACCTTATAGTGAACTTCATGAGATTGAGTGTGATTGTAGTGTGAAAAATAGAGTGACGGTATATGTGATGGGAAAAAAGACAATAAGTCAAAGATTGAAAAAGGATGATTTTGAACAGTTTAAAGAAAGTTTGTGTGCTGTAGGTCATAAGGATAAGTTTGGAAAAGTGTAAATGCACTTTTCTTTTTTTTGTATAATTTGTATGAGATACGAACGTTTCTAAACGCGCATTTTATAGTGGAAATATGCCGGATTTGCTGTCATTTTCAACTTTTGTAAAGAAATTGTGATTATTTTCGCAAAATCACAAAAATCCTTTTACAGAAAAAGGCAGATAGTGGTATAATAAATGCGCTAGCATAAGGAGGATTTTATAATGGCAAAAAGAACTGTAAAAGATTTAGATGTTGCAGGAAAACGTGTTATCGTACGCTGTGACTTCAACGTTCCTAGAAAAGATGGGAAAATCACTAATGACAACCGTATCATTCAAGCATTACCTACAATCAAATACTTAGTAGAAAATAATGCGAAAGTCATTTTGATGTCTCACTTAGGAAAAGTTAAAACTGAAGAAGACAAAGCGAAAAATGATTTGCACTGTGTAGCTGATCGTTTAAGCGAATTAGTAGATACTAAGGTAACATTCGTTTCTGTTACTCGTGGAAAAGAATTAGAAGATGCTGTAGCTGCATTAAACGATGGAGAAATCGTTGTTATGCAGAACACTCGTTATGAAGCTGGAGAAAGCAAAAATGATGCTGAACTTGCTAAATACTGGGCTAGTCTTGGAGATATGTTCGTAGAAGACGCTTTCGGAAGTGTACACCGTGCACATGCTTCTACTGCAGGAATTCCTTCTATTTTACCTAATGCATTAGGTTTCTTAGTGGAAAAAGAAGTTAAAATGTTAGGAGCTGCTGTTGATACACCTGTTCGTCCATTTGTGGCAATCATCGGTGGAGCAAAAGTTTCTGATAAAATCGCTGTTGTAGACAACTTGTTGAAAAAAGCTGATAAAGTATTGATCGGTGGAGGAATGGCTTATACATTCTTAAAAGCACAAGGTCTTAGCGTTGGAAAGTCTCTTGTTGAAGAAGACAAGGTTGAACTTGCAAAAGAATACTTAGAAAAAGCAAACGGAAAATTGATTTTACCAGTGGATCACATTTGTGCTGATGCATTTGCTGAAGATGCAAATACTGTAATTGCAGACAATGAAAGCATTCCTGCTGATTACATGGGATTAGACATTGGACCTAAATCTATCGAATTATATAAAGATGCTCTTGCTGGAGCAAAAACAGTTGTATGGAATGGACCTATGGGTGTATTCGAAATGAAACCTTTCGCAACTGGTACATTAGAAGTTTGTACAGCAATCTCACAGTTACCTGGTGCTACTACAGTAATCGGTGGTGGAGACTCTGCTGCTGCAGCTATCCAATTAGGATTCGCAGAAAAATTCTCTCACATCTCTACAGGTGGAGGGGCTTCTCTAGAATATATGGAAGGTAAAGAATTACCTGGTATCGCAGTCATCGCAGACAAATAAAAATAGAAAACAGGAGAAAAATCATGAGAAAACCAATTATCATAGGAAACTGGAAAATGAATAAAACAATTGCTGAAGCAGTTGAATTTATCAAAGCAGTAGATCCTATTTGCCACGACAATGCTACATTCGGTGTAGGTACATCTTACTTAGCATTAAACGAATCTATTAAAAACGCTAAAAACTTAGTAATCGCAGCTGAAAACTGCCACTTCGAAGACAATGGAGCATTTACTGGTGAAGTAAGTGTACCAATGCTTCAAGAAATCGGTTTAAAATATTGTATCATTGGACACTCTGAACGTCGTGAAATGTTCGGGGATACTGATGAAACAGTAAACAAAAAAGCAAAACGCTTAATTGATGCAGATATTACTCCAATCCTTTGTATTGGTGAAACAGAAGCTCAATACGATGCTGGAGAAACTGAAAAAGTTATCCGTACACAGTTAACAGGAAGCTTAGCTGACCTTTGCCCTAAATGTGTGGCAAACATGGTAATTGCTTATGAACCAATCTGGGCAATCGGTACTGGTAAATCAGCTACAAAAGAAGATGCTCAAAAATGTTGTGCAATCGTACGTGACCAAGTTAAAGTTATGTATGGTGATGAAGCTGCTAACAGCGTTCGTGTACAATATGGTGGATCTGTTAAACCAGAAAACATCGTTGAATATATGGCATGTCCAGACATCGATGGTGCATTAATCGGTGGAGCTAGCTTAAAAGCTGATAGCTTTACAGATATCATCAACAAAACAAAATAATGTAACGAAGAGGCGAAAGAAATTCGCTTCTTTTTTTGTTTTTATGCATTTGGAATTTTTACCGCAAAAAAGAAAAAGTTACGTTGTTAGAGCATATATACCATAAATCATGTAAATGCTATTCTTTTATATACGTATATGGTATAAAAATAGCAGGTGTTGAAAGCGCTTATAATACAGCATCAAAAAATAAAGAGGAGGAAATAAAATGGTTCAAAAATTACAACGTTTTGGGGGAGCCATGATGGCACCAGTTATGTTAATGCCTTTCGCGGGTATTATCATTGGTCTATCTTCTATTTTCATGAATGTTAATATTATGGGAAGTATTGCGTAAAGTACGACAATATGGTATCAGTTCTGGTCAATGCTTTACGATGGAGGATATGCAATCTTCAATGAGTTGCCATTGCTATATGCAATTTCATTACCACTTGGTTTAGCTAATAAGCAAGGTGGAAGGGCTGCGATGGAGTCCTTTGTGATTTATATTACATTTAATTATTTTATTCAAGCTATGTTTACATTTTGGGAGCTGGCGTATTCTTGTTTACATTTATTGAAAAGTTAACAATGCCGACAGGGCTTCATCATTTCTTATGGGTACCATTTGATTTAGGGCCTGCAGTAATTCCTGATGGAAACTGGACACACTGGTTAGCAAATGTAAATGAATTTGCGAACTCTACAGAACCTTTAAAAGAATTATTCCCTACTGGTGGTTATGCATTATATGGTAACTGTGCGTTCTCTTAATGTGGCTAAAGACACTAACCCAAAACGGAAGTGGATATCGCAAACTTAAATACAGAATACCCACACTTCACAGTGAGGTGTATACGTGGTGACGAGAAGCAGTGCGCAAGTGTTTTATTGCGAGAAAGATTATGTTGCTTTTACAAGAGAGCAACGCGCGAGTTAACATGCCAATGGATAGCTTTTTCCGGAGGTTTATTCTGAACGAAAATCCTTCGAATTTGCTTGTCGAACAGATTTTTGGTATAATTTTATCAATCAAGGATATGGCGTTTATGTTCAAGAAAGGCTGAAAAGAGGGCGACATGAAAAAAATAATTTTAATCATTTGTGCATGCCTTTTTTTGGTTGCATGCATTCCGCAAAGCAAAAGTTCCGCTGAAGAAGAGCTCAGTGCGGCACTTACAATTCCTTTTACTTTTGTTTCCACTCAAACATCTCGCGACGATAATGGCTTGAAAACAGCTGTGTATACGTTTGAGGACGAAAACGGCGTTTCGTTTACACACAAGTCAGGGTTTTATAAGGGGTCGTATGGTCCAGCGTTTTATTCAGAATGTAATTATGCAGAGGTTTTGCTTGCACCTTATCAAGATACACTTGAGGCGCATCTCAAAAAAGGCTTTCGAACGAATTTTTTGAATTACTGTCTGGAATACACCATTTATGTTCCAACCTATGATTCATTGGAACAAGCAGCACAGGCTATTTTCAACGCCATTCAATCGGTTGAGCCAATGCCCATTGACAGGGAACAATATCCGTTCTATTTGCCCAAAATCACTGTCAATCATGATGACGGCACAACTGGATCGTTTGTAACTTCGTTTTCTTTCAGATGCAACGAAGAAAATCTTACAGAAACTGAAATATTAGAATCCTTGCAAAGGAGCTATGCAGACAGCGTGAAGCGTGGTTCTATCGATGAAACACTTCCGCCCGAAATCATGGAGAAATATCCGGTATCACGCATTTACAAAATATTCGTTGGTGAGGATCAAATTGATAAAAATCAATTTACTGTGCGATTCAATGTAGATTTGAATGAATATACTGTGGAAGGTCTTGACCCCTGCAAGGAGTCTGTGATAACCAGCCTTTATCTCGGAAAGGGAGCTTTTCCCTATCTCGTCAATCTATTGGGTGGTAGCTATTCAAGCGAAATAGTGGCGGAAAGCGCAAACCGTGACAAGCCTAGAAGCCAAAGATGGGAAGGTGGAAACGGAACATGGACCATTGGAGAAAACACGTGGACAGCACGGCTTACTCCACATATAAAAGAATATATGGGTAGTACCATTGTTTACTTTGATTTAGAAACAACGAAAAACGGCAAGAAGGTAAAGCAATATCCTTATCGCACGGAGGAATCTTTTGGGAAGGATACGGACGATACCTTTACCGTGTCTGAACTGGAAGAAATACTGGGAATTGATATTGTAATCGACCAAACAAATAATACCATGACATTTGTGAAGC
This sequence comes from Amedibacillus sp. YH-ame6, assembly GCF_053848845.1. Lineage (NCBI taxonomy): Bacteria > Bacillati > Bacillota > Erysipelotrichia > Erysipelotrichales > Erysipelotrichaceae > Amedibacillus > Amedibacillus sp. YH-ame6. The sequence continues at coordinate 42,363 of NZ_JBSPEZ010000007.1, read as the reverse complement.
CTTAACTTTATAGCAACGCAACCTATGGCATTGTTGAAAATCTCCTCTGTATAGCTCCGGCAAAAATGCAGAAAGCAGGATATTCACATGAAGGATGCCCTGAAAGGAAAAAAATATGGATGAGCATGTTTCTTTCATTTATGCTCATCATTTTTTATGCTTTTTCTATATTCTGGCATGGTGGTGTATGAAACCTACATCATGGGTAAGGAGCGCACAGCAGGTGAGTACGCTGGTGGAGCGTCGGCAGATAGTTGCACAAAGCATTGTAACCAGCATCACCTCCTCCATCACCATGAAAAAAGTCAAAATGTTACCCAAGATGAAGATCATAGCTTATAGGACATTTTTTAAATACTTTCATTTTCTTAAGATAGCTTGTATATCGAAAGGATTTCTTTTAAAATAAGGAGAAAGATTGGTGGTGGCATAATGAAAAAGAGAAACTGGAAGATACGTATACCAATATTGTTATTGTTTTTAGGATTAAGTGGTATGGTTATGTTGTCAATCTATAGTTTATCATCCGAAGATGGTCAACAATAGAGTGTTAGAAGTGAGACCGTAACAGAAACCATCAAAGAAGAAGTGAATACAAAACTAAATGAAAAAGGACTTCGTTTGGTAGATAAGATCAAGTACTATGTTATTTTGAAATCACCGTATGGAAGTGATTGGAATTTGAATATTCGTAAGTTAGCGCACTTTTCTATTTATTTTGCGTTGGGTAGTATGGTGTATATCTCCTTTGCGATATTAGGAGTCAATAAAACATTACGATTCTTATTAGCGGTTTTCCTTTGTTTCTTATTTGCAATAGCGGATGAGTATCATCAAAGCTTTACTGCAGGACGTGTCATGGCAAAACTAGATGTCTTTATAGATACGGCAGGTGCCTTTAGTGCAGCGAGTTTATTAACCGTTGTATCATGGGTGTTCTGTGGAATCCGTTATGGTGTTAACAAAATGTACGATGATAAAAAAGAGTCAAAAGTAACATTAGAAAGTAGATAAGCGCGAGAGCGCTTTTTCTTTTCGTACTAGTAAATACTTTAGGATTTCTTTATAATTGGTACGTTATACTTGATGTGTGAAAGGGGTGAAACCATGATTTTACGCTTATTAAAAAATGATTTGATGCGAGGAAAGCTCTCTAACTTTGTCATGTTGTTGTTTATCATGATTTCTGCGACTCTTTCCTGTGCAAGTGTGAATTTAATCTATTCATCTACGAATCAGATTTCATATTTCATGAATGATATGGGAAATGTTGCGGATTTAAACTATTCTATGATGAACGTTACGCAACAAGATAAAGAAAATGTAGAAGACTTTCTAAAAAAAGAAGGTATTCAAAATTATCAAATTGAGGAAGATGTGAGTTTACCATTAGCTTATATAAAATTTGAAGGACATGATGAATTAAAAAGTTCAGGAGTCTTTGCGACAACATCACCAAAGTACTACAATTTCTTATTTGATGAAGACAATGAAATTCCAACTATCAAAGAGGGATATGTAGGCATCCCTTTAACTATGAAAGAACAACTTGATTTACAAATTGGAGAAAACTTTACCATCACAAGAGATGGGGAGAAGTTTACGTATAAGATTCAATGTTTTGTAAGAGATTCTATTTATGGTTCAGAGATGGTTGGTCAGAAACGTATTCTATTACATCCAAAGGATTATGAAATACAATATGCATCCTCTAGTGAAAAAGAACATACGATGGTGTTATCTATAAAGTCCGCTAAAGGATATGAAAATCTTGAGGCAAACATGCAGAAAGCAAGATTGCCTACGTATATCTCAATTAGCAAAGATACATCGTATTTATCCTTTTTAGGACTGAGTATTGGTACTTGTGCGATTCTTATGATGAGTGGTGTTATTTTGTTATGTATGTCCTTTTTGATTATACGATATACAATTTTATTTCAAATGGAGAATAACTACGCAGAAATCGGAGTAATGAAGGCAATTGGGTTAAGGCATTCTCAAATACGTTCTTTATATATGGCGAAGTATTTAGGGTTAGGTGTTTTAGGAAGTATATTGGGATTCTTTGTTTCCATTCCAGCAAGCTCCATCTTAAAAGAAGTACAAGCAGGTGTTGTGCCAGTGTTGTCAGATGGAGTTGGTGTCTTATTATCCGCAGTGATTGTTGTGGTGATATTGTGTATGGTATATGGTATCACTGCGTTGGTTTTAAATCGCTTGAAGAAACAAAGCACCATGGATGCGATACGTAAGGGGAATGAAGGAGAAAGCTATAAAGCAGTTTCTTCAATGGAACTAAGAAAAATTCGTCATATGCCAATGTGTGTGTATCTTGCGGTGAACGAATTATTTGCGCATATGAAAAATACAGTTATGATGATTTCTATTTATGCGTTTTGTCTGTTGTTAATATTATTGCCACTTACTTTGAAAGATTCATTTCGTGGAAATGCTTTTTTGGATATCCTAAAGGTAAGTAGCGCAGATTTATTTACGAGACAATATGATGGTGTGGCGATATCAAAACTTGAAAAAGAACACCAAAAAGTTGTAAAGGATTTAAAAGCTTATGATGAACATGTAAGTGTTCGTTTAGAAACCATGACGAGTGCTACGTTGAATGAAGGAGATATAAGTACTGCTGTCTTTATGATGAAACGTGCGAATCGTGACATTCAGTTGGATTCAGGGAAAAGGCCAATATTAGAAAATGAAGTCGCTGTATCTTCAACAATTGCGAAACAATTTGATAAGACCGTCGGTGATTCTATTACCATATCCTGTGAAGGAAAGAAAGTATCTTATTTAATTACGGGCATTTATACCAGTATGATGAATCTAGGTAGTAATGTGATTGTTAGTGATAAAACAAAGTATTCATTTGCGTACAATGGGTACATGGTCATCAATTTCTCGGGAGATCAATTACAACGAGATAAAATAAAAGAAAAGGTATTAAAAGAATATGACGGTGTTAGTTTGATTACATCTACTGATTTGATGACATCGTTTAGTGGAGATATGCCAAAGCAGATTTCATCATTATCAGATTTGATGACGGTTGTTATTTCAGGGATTGTATTTGCGTTAATTATTCTATTTTCTAAAATGCAGATGTTACGATCTAAAAAATCAATCGCACTACTACAAAGCATTGGGTATCATCGTCGTTTTATACGTCGTTGGCAAACCTTACGTTGTTTACTTCAAGTTGGACTTGGACTTCTTGTAGGCTTGCTTGTTCATACGTTATGTACCAGTGCTGTGTTAGAAGCATTTTTCAAAGCGATGGGTATGGGAAAAGTGAACTTAGTTGCGAATCCCATACATGCGTATATTCTGTATCCTTGTATATATCTTTGTGTGGCCTGTGTTGCCCAATGGATGGTCAATCAAACACTACAAAAATGGAATGTAAAAGAACTCAATGATGAATAGGAGGAGTTAAAATGGAAACGTTAATTGAAGTAAAACAACTATGTAAATCATACGTTATAAATAAGAATCAAAACCATGTATTAAGAAATGTTGACCTTAGTATTCAGAAAGGGGAGTTCATTGCGATCATGGGACCAAGTGGAAGTGGTAAATCAACCCTTCTATATACAGTGAGTGGTATGGATCATATAAGTGGTGGCTCTGTTTTATTTGACCATAAAGACATCAGTAAGTATAATGATAAAGAAATGGCAGAGTTACGTTTACATGAAATGGGATTTGTATTTCAACAGATGCATTTCTTAAATAATCTCAATGTATATGACAACGTTATTATGCCTGGGTATATGGCTAATAAAAGAAAACATGGGGAAATTAATGCATTTGCGAATGAATTGTTTCAAAAGTTCATGATTGCGGATATTGCCAAACACAACATACAAGAAGTGAGTGGTGGAGAACTACAACGTGCATGTATTGCAAGGGCGATGATCAATCAACCAAAAGTATTGTTTGCGGATGAACCAACAGGAGCATTAAATAGTTCGAATGCTAGAGATGTGATGGATATGTTTTTGAAGGTACATGAACAAGGGACTACCATTCTTATGGTAACACATGATGTAAAAGTCGCTTCTTACGCACAACGGATTTGTTATATCAATGATGGAAAGATTGAAAGTGAATTAAATATAGGGGTTATGAATAAAGATAGTGATACAAAAGAGAGAGAAAAAACTGTATATAATTGGTTGATGGAAAAAGGCTGGTAGAAAGGAATGTACATATGATAGATATCCTAATGGTGGAAGATAATAAAGAATTAAAAGATGTATTGGAACGATTTCTTCTCCATGAAGGATATCGCATCCAATGTGTAGAATGTGGAAGTCGTGCACTTGAGGTGTTATCGAAAGAGGAAGTACGACTTCTTTTGGTCGATATTATGTTGCCAGATATGGATGGGTTTCATATATGTGAGGAAGTTCGAAAGTGTAAAAATATTCCGATTATTATCATGAGTGCGAGAATACAAACGAGTGATAAGTTACTAGGGTATGATTTGGGTGCGGATGATTATATAGAAAAACCTTTTCCAATTCCATTGTTGATTGCGAAGATTAAAACCTTACTACGTAGAAGTTATGAGATGAAAGAAGAAGTATCTCTGTTACAAGATAAGAATCTTTGTGTCGATGTTAAAAAGCGTAGGGTACAACTTGATGGAAAAGAAATAGCTTTATCTGTGAAGGAATATGAATTGTTGGTGTTGTTGATGAAACAGAAAAAGACAACGTTAAATAAACAATATTTATTTCAGGAAGTGTGGGGAAGTTATTCGGAAAGTGAACTATCTACACTTACCGTGCATATCAATACTCTTCGTGAAAAGATCGAAGAAGATGCGAAGCATCCTCAAAGGTTAAAGACCATATGGGGAGTGGGATATCGTTATGAAGGCTTGGGATAAAAGTTACTATGGGGCGTTAGGATTTTTAATTCTTTTGGTTATTGTTGTGAATGTTTTTTTGTTTCAAAGCAGAGAAGAAAATATACCCAATGAGAAGATTGTTGAAATTAATAGGGTGTATAAGAAACTACAAAATGGAGAAGATGTTTCAAAGCAACTAGGAGAGCGATTAGAGTTAAAAATTGTTCATGAGGATCGTTTGAATCTAGAGAAGTATATGGAATCTTTAAATAAACGTATCATTGTACTTCCAGGGAAAGGAAACGAATTTTATTTCTTTACGTATTCCATCGATCGTATACCGTCTTATATCGTATGGGGAATTAATCTGTTCTTTTTCTTAGCGATCGTAATCTTTATGTGGATGCATCGTTTTGTTGCGAAACAAGTAATACAACCATTTTATAAAATGAAAGATATGGCAGAGGCAATAAGTAGAAGAGATTTTGATTATCCACTCCCACAACAAAAATATAAGTTTTTTGGTAAGTTTGTTTGGGCAATCGATATGATGCGAGATGAATTACGGTATCATGAACAAAAAGAATTGGATTTGATGAAGGAAAAGAAAGTGATGATTTCCTCTTTGTCTCATGATATTAAAACTCCTTTATCTAATATACGTTTATATAATGCAGCACGAAAAGATGCGCTATATCCTGTGGATACAATTATGGAAAGAGTGGATGAAAACTGTGATAAGATTGATGCTTATGTAAAAGATATTATCAATACAAGCAATGAAGATCTTTTTGATTTTAGTATTCATAAACAAGAAACCTATTTGCATGAGATTTTACCGATTTTAAAGCGAGAAGAAGAGCGCATTACACTTTCTTTTGTGGAATATGAACAACAAGGGTTTCATGAGGATTGTTTCATCTATGCGGATATCAATCGATTAAAAGAGGTCATGGATAACATTATGGATAATGCGTTGAAATATGGTGATGGGAAATGGATTCATGTGTCGTTTTATGAAGAAGACCATCATATCATTGTAAAGATTACGAATTCAGGTGTTGGAATACAGGAACAAGATCAAAGTTCTCTTTTCCAAAGTTTCTATCGAGGGAATAATGTAGGGAAACAAAAAGGAAATGGGTTGGGATTGTACATATGTAAGCAGTTGATGGTTAAAATGGGTGGAGGTATTTTCATGAGCCAAGAAGAGGGAAGTGTTAGTTTTCATTTGGTGCTAGAAAAGTTATAGTTATTACAAAATTGAAAGAAGCGTGAGGAGCGCTTTTTTTTCAAACTCTTGTACGTTATAATACTTATAGAAACTGAGGTAAGATTATGTATAAAATTATGATCGTAGAAGATGATGAACCCATCGCAAAAGAACTAAGTGTATTTTTGACACATCAAGGATATACATGTTGTATTTGGGATTTACAAGAGGATATTACAACGTTCATTTTAAAAGAAGAACCTCATGTGATTTTATTGGATATTAACCTTCCTAAACAGGATGGGTTTGTATTGTGTACGCAAATTCGAACATTTTCCGATATACCGATTATCTTTGTGACAAGTCGTAATTCGGATATGGATGAGTTGTGTAGTATGCGTATGGGGGGAGATGATTTCATTACGAAACCTTATAATTCTAGTGTCTTACTAGCTCATATTGAAGCGATTATAAAACGATCTTACAAAGGGAATGAGAAACAGTTGGTTCATCGTGATGTCACTTTAAATTTGGCATTGAGCCGTCTAGAAGCAAATGGTAAATTTGAAGAACTTACAAAGAACGAAATAAAGATTATGTATTACCTTTTTCAACATAAAGGAGAGATTGTTTCTAGAGAAGATTTAATTGATTACTTATGGGATAATAAACTATTTATTGATGATAACGCATTGAGTGTTAATGTGACACGTATTCGCAATAAATTTCGAGAACTCGGGTATGATGAATTTATTATAACGAAGCATCGTCAAGGGTATGTGATATGAAATTAAGTGAATATTTAGAAGATCAAGCTAGTTTTTTAATTACTATGTTTCTAGTATTGATTGTACAATCATTGGTATTATATTTCCTAGGTAATAATTTATCTATGATTATTGTATTGAATGGTATGTGGGGAATCTTTTTTATAACGTATTTAAATATGCAATTTCGAAAGAAGCATAAACAACATAGGTTGATACGATATTTAGAAGAAACGTTGGATCAAAAATATTTGTTACATGAAGTTTTGCCACAAGATATGAATCATGAAGAACAATTTTATAAGCATCTATTGTATGTGGGCAATAAGTCTATGTTAGAACATGTGTCTTCTATACGAAGAGAAAGAAAAGAGTATCAAGAATTTATTGAACAATGGGTACATGAAGTAAAGACGCCGATTGCGGCAATGAAATTATGGAGCGAAAATCAACAGGTAGAGAGAAAACGTGACCTGATGCAACAAATAGAGAGAACAGAACACTATGTCGAACAGGCGTTGTATTATGCAAGAAGTGAAAATGTAGAAAAAGATTTCCATATTCATGCTTTTGATTTGATGAAGTGTATTCAAGAAAGCTTATTGAAGAATAAGTATTTATGTATGTGTTCACAAGTGCGTATTGAAATGCCTTCAGGAGAGTATTGCGTATATACAGATGAGAAATGGGTTATTTTTATTTTGAATCAATTGATTGAGAATGCAGTGAAATATCGTAGGAGTGAAGATGCCTTTATTCGTATTGAGATTCAAAAAATAAATGAACATACGTATTTGCGAGTGATTGATAATGGAAAAGGAATACAGGCTCAGGATTTGCCAAGGGTGTTTGAAAAAGGTTTTACAGGAGAAAATGGAAGAGTAAGCAATAAGCATTCCACTGGAATTGGTTTGTACTTATGCAAGCGTCTATGTGATGCGTTATCCATAGGGATTGAAATACAATCTGTTGAAGGAGAGTATACAGAAGTGATTCTTTGTTTTTCATAAAGTTCTTACAATACTGTAACTCCAGAGAAAAGAAACAACATACAAAGTGAGCGTAAAACTTTCTATAATGAGGGTATAGCGAGGAGAATGAATATGACAATTTTAAATGTATCCCATGTGGAAAAGTATTATGGCAATTCAGGAAATTTAACAAAGGCGTTAGATGATATAAGTTTTACTATGGATGAACATGAATTTACTGTGATCATGGGAGCGAGTGGAAGTGGAAAAAGTACATTGTTGAATGTGATTTCCACAATGGATATGGTAAGTGCTGGCTCTATTACCATAGGTGATATGGAACTATCAAAGATGAATGAAAATCAAATGGCAGATTTTCGTAAGAAAGAATTGGGGTTTATCTTTCAAGATTTTAATTTATTGGATACTTTGAGCTTACATGAAAATATCGCAATGCCCTTGGTACTATGTAAAGAGAACCCAAAGGTGATTGATGAAAAAGTTGTACAATATGCGAATATATTAGGGATTGAAGACCTGCTTGATCGTTATCCATATGAAGTGAGCGGAGGACAACGCCAACGTTGTGCATGTGCAAGGGCAATCATTCATCACCCAAGTATTGTTATGGCAGATGAACCAACGGGTGCTTTGGATTCGCATTCTTCCTATCTTTTGATGGAACGATTTTTAAAAATGAATCAAGAAGAACAGGCAACCATTCTTATGGTAACACATGATGCGTTCGCAGCTTCTTATGCTAAACGAATTCTATTCTTAAAGGATGGAAAGATATACAATGAGATTTATCGTGGCAATCAAACGAGAAAAGAATTCTTTCAAAGTATTTTAGATGTCATGACGTTGCTAGGTGGAGATGTTCATGATGTACGCTAAATTGATTGTTCGTAATTTAAAGAGAAGTACCAAAGAATACATGTTGTACTTCATGACACTTACCATTTGTGTTACTTTAATGTATGCATTCAATGGGCTTGCATTTTCTAATCAGGTAAGTCAATTGGCAAAAACGATGGATGCGATGGCTGGAGGAATCGTTGTTTCTAGTGTGATTATTGTATTCGTTATGGGATGGCTTGTCTACTATATCTCGAACTTTATCTTACAGAAACGAAGTCATGAATTTGGTATGTATATGTTGATGGGAATGACACGCAAACAAATTACGAATATGTTCCTGTTGGAACAAGTTTGTATGGGGTTGATTGCCTTTGTGGTGGGGTGTGTACTCGGTGTTGTTGTATATCAAGTACTGATTGCAATACTTATGAATTTATTCCATTCCATTTATTCTTTTCAAATTGATTTCAATTGGCAAAGTGCACTATTAACATTCTTTTATTTCTTTATGATTTATCTAGTTGAATTGATACGAGATCGTAATTTTTTAAAGAAAAGAAATATTACGACGCTACTTTATAGTAATCGTATAAATGAAGTAGCTAAAAAAAGCGGGAAGCTTTCTGTTTTGTGTTTTATCTTTGGAATCATGGCGTATTTTGTTGGACTTCGATGTTTGCATTTGGGATTTCAAAATGAAATCGATGCAGGAGTAAGTTTATTCGGTGGTGTGGGTTCTATTTGTTTCTCAATCTTTCTTATATATTTTGGATTGTCCTATGTTATTACACAATGTATTCAACGCAAGAAAAATATCAAATACAAAGGAAATGCTTTATATTTGAGTGCGCAAATTTGTACACGATTGAGAACCAGTAGAATGGTGCTAGCTTTGTTATCTGTATTGACACTTTCAACCTTTTTACTTGTGAGTATGGGGATGAAGTTCAATGCATCCATTGATGATTCTTTAAACTTAAGACCTTTTGATATAAGTGCTTCTACCTACAGTGGGGAAGATGAGATAAATCCAACTTCGATTCTAGAATATTTGAAAGAACACGATATAGCATATCAAGCACATACGTATCATACGTATGAACTAGATATTATTCATAAGGATATCGTAAAGGGAATTGCATGGGAAGAACGTTACAAAAATGCACAAGATTACCACTATATATCGTATACGGACTATGTCACATTGGCAAAGATGTTAAATGAAAAGGTACATCCTATGAAGGAGGGGGAATACCTTATCTTATCGACGGGGCAGTTTGAAGATATCTTGCGAATAAATAGTAAGGGATATACGTTTCTTGGTCTACAATGCGCGGGTGTTGTAAATCAAAATTTAGGATTAACCCTATATGATGCCTTTATATTTGTGGTTCCAGATATTGTACTAAAGGGTGTGGATACCTTAGATAAAGGGCAGTTTGTGGTAAAAACAGAAGAAGAATCCACACAAAAATGGGGAGAAGATATATTAAAACCTTTTTCAAAGGATAATAAAGGATATGTACAACTTGTGACTAGATATGAATGGGTTACACAATCTATTGGCTCTAGTTCTACGATTATGTTCTGTTTGATTTATTTAGCAATCATATTTGCTTGTGTAAGTGCGACAGTACTTTCTGTTCAACAGATGTCAGATGTATGGAAACAGCGAAGTTCTTATCATATGTTATGGAAGATGGGAGTTTGTAAACGAGAGATTTATAGCTTGTTGAGAAAACAAATTGCGTTGTATTTCTTTATGCCATTTATTCTTCCAGTACTTTATCTTTTCCCGATTATTAAGGTTTTGGATACCTTATTCTTAATGAGTTATTCGTATGGTTCCATGGTACCCTATGCATGCTTCTCTATCATGTTCTATTTGGGTATCTATTTGTGCTATTATTTCTTAGCGTATTTCAATAGTAAACAAAGTATTTGTATTTCATCAACTGGAATTAAAAAACAGTAGAATACCTTTTGTAAATAGTTTAGATTGTGCTATACTATAGAATATTATCGGAGGTATACTCATGTTTAATTTAAATACGTTATTACCTAATTTAATTTATATTCTTCCTGCGGTTATTATTGCGTTATCTTTGCATGAATTTGCACATGCATTTGTTTCCTATAAGTTAGGGGATGTATCGCAAAAGGAACGTGGAAGAATGTCTTTGAATCCATTGAAGCATTTAGATCCAATCGGTACCATTTCTTTGATATTCTTTGGATTTGGATGGGCGAAACCTGTACAAGTAGATCCATACTTTTATCGCAATAAAAAAGAGGGTATGATGTGGACAGCTTTGGCAGGACCATTGATGAACTTCATTGTAGCGTTTATATGTGTTATTTTATATTCCTTGTTGTTGAGGTTTGCGCCTGTATGGACAGTTACGTCAGTGATTGGTGATTATATCTTCCAGTTGTTGATTATTACAGCACGTATTAATATAGGGTTAGGAATCTTTAATCTTATTCCTATTCCACCACTTGATGGTTCTAAAATATTAACTGGAATCTTGAAAGAGGAAACATACTTCAAACTTATGCAATATGAGAATTACTTTATGATCGGGATTATCTTCTTGTTGGCAAGTGGCACATTGAATGTACCATTGATGCAGGCAAGAGAAACCATCTTTGAACTATTCAATAATATCGTGTTCCCATTGTTGGGACTGAGATAACATAAAAAAGACGAATCTTGTTCGTCTTTTTCTATATATTTAACACCTGCTTGTGTGTAATAGGATAAGAGAGATTTCAGGTGTAAATACCATTATTCTACTGTGACAGATTTTGCTAGATTTCTAGGTTGATCAATTTCACAGCCTCTTAAATTCGCTATGTGATAAGCTAATAACTGTAAAGGAATAACGGTTAAGATTCCTTGTAGTAGTTTGTCTACCTTTGGTACCGTAATCATAGTGTCATAATAATCATTTGCGACATGTAAATCATCACTGATCAACAACAATACATAAGCACCACGAGCTTTTACTTCTTTGATATTACTGATGGTTTTCTCATATAAGTCTTCATCTGTTGCAAGAGCGATGACTGGAGTACCTTCTTCAATAAGAGAAATGGTTCCATGTTTTAACTCTCCAGCAGGATATGCTTCTGAGTGAATATAGGAAATTTCTTTTAGCTTTAAAGATCCTTCCATGGATAGGGAATAATCCAATCCTCTTCCGATGAAGAATACATTGTTGTGATCTGCTATTTTCTTGGCAAGGATCGCATATTGTTCGTTATGAATTAAATTATCCATAATCGCAGGTAATTCTTGAATTTCTTTTGAAATTCTTTTTGCCTCTTCATCTTTGATGAAGCCTTGGGTATAAGCTAAGTTACAAGCAATCAAAGATAATACGGAGACTTGTGTACAATAAGCTTTGGTAGTAGCGACACAGATTTCTGGACCAGCCATTGTATAAATAACATGATCCGCAAGTCGTGCAATGGTAGAACCTACAACATTTACAATCGCGAGAGTATCCACTTGATTTTGTTTTGCAAGTTGTAATGCCGCGATGGTGTCTGCTGTTTCTCCTGATTGTGATATTACGATTACAAGAGTATGTTCTTTAAAGATAGGGTTTGCATAGCGATACTCACTCGCACAAACACAATCCACTTGAATTCTTGCCTTTGTTTCAATAAGACTTTTCGCAATCATACCTGCATACATTGCACTACCACAAGCTACAATATGAAGGCTTTCATAGTTTGACATATCTGGCATACTATCTAATAATTCACTGATATCTTCTTGCATTAAAGAATGGATAGTTTTCTTAACGACTTCACTTTCTTCGTGAATCTCTTTTAACATAAAGTGTTCAAATCCATCTTTTTGAATATCTTTGATATCAAGGTCACTTTCTAAGATTTCTTTTTGAATAAAGTCACCTTCCAAAGATTTGATAATAATACCTGCACTTGAACATTTTGCGATTTCTTCGTGTTCTAATAAAATATAACGATTGGTATATTTTAAGAACGCAGATATATCACTACCTAAAAAGGCTTTATCCGCATCAACTCCCAAAATTAGTGGGGAGTTTTTACGCATTGCGTAAATGGCATCTACCTCATCGTGGAAGATGATCGCAAAGGCAAAGGAACCACGGAAGGCATGATATGCCTTGGCAAGTGCTTTTTGTTTATCCTTTGTACTTTGGTAACAATAATCAATATATGCTGCCGCAATCTCACTGTCAGTTTGAGATTGGAAGGCATAACCAGCTTCTTCTAATATAGTGCTTAGTTCATGGTAATTTTCAATGATACCATTGTGTACGAGAGTTACACTTCCACTTTGGTGTGGGTGAGAATTGATTTCACTTGGTTCTCCATGTGTTGCCCAGCGGGTGTGCGCAATACCTAACATTCCACTCGGTATATTAGACTTCGCTAATTTTTCCTTTAAGAAACGTACGTTTCCTTTTTCTTTGATGATTTCTACCTGTTCATTATGAACAAGTGCTACTCCGGCTGAGTCGTATCCACGATACTCTAAGGACTGTAAGCCCTCGATTAAAACACTATTCGAGATTTTGCATAATCCCGCATAGCCAATGATTCCACACATAATTATTTCCTCCATTAGTTTATGTTTGCATACTAAAAAGTATATGTGGTGAGATAGTTTTTGTAGCCTATGATTGGTGGCCTTTGTCTATTCTCTATCGATTCACATGAACCGTAACAGTACCCGCCGAAACTTTCGATAACTGTTAACCTCGTCGACCCATCGGTCCTGGCGCTTATCATTACGTCCTAATTTCACTCCTTGGCTCGCAATAACTGTTTTTAGTATACTACGCTTTATCAATAATGCAAGAAAAAAATAATTACGAATTTCAAACGATTAAAAGTATATATGTTTAAATATATAAAAGTATATTTTTGTTGAAATTCATATATGAATGTTTTATAATGAAGTATATAAAGTGAGGTGTGCGTTATGTTGACCATAGGATATATTGGAAATGGGAAAAGTACAAACCGGTATCATTTACCATTCGTATTGCAGAGAAAACAACGTTTACATGTAAAAGCAATTTATGAACGAAATCCAGATCATCGAGCATGGGATACCATAGAAGGTGTCCATTACACAAGTGATTTGAACGAGCTTTTAGAAGATAAGGAGATTGATTTAATCGTTGTTTGTACGATGCAAAATTCACATTACGACTATGCAAAACTTGTACTTCAACATGATAAACATGTCCTTGTTGAAAAACCATTTATGATGACTCTTTCGCAAGCTCAAGAGATTTTTGCGCTTGCGAAAGAAAAAGGAAAGATTGCGGAGTGTTATCAAAATAGACGCTATGATAGTGATTTCTTAACAACACAAAGTGTTATAGAATCAGGTAAACTAGGAGAGCTTTATGAGATGGAGATGCATTTCGATTATTATCGTCCACAGGCAGTTTACAATTCTACCTATTCACGATATGAAGGCTTTCTATATGGACACGCTTGTCATACCCTGGATCAAGTGATTTCTTATTTTGGGATACCAGATAATGTAGATTATCAAGTGAAGTGTTTATGTGGAAAAGGTAAAATGAACGATTACTTTGATTTGGATTTGTTTTATGGAGAAAGTTTGAAGATTTCTGTGAAATCTAGCTTTTTTAGGGTGAAGAGTAGACCAAGTTTTGTGGCCTATGGAAAAAAGGGGATGTTTGTGAAAGAAACAAAGGACTTGCAAGAAACGGATTTGAAGAAATTCTATTTGCCTGATCATGAAGACTTTGGTATTGATTCCTTCCATGAATATGGAGTACTCACATATGCAGATGAACATGAACAACTACACGAAGAAAAAATAGCAAGTGTACGTGGAGACTATGGTAGAGTGTACGATGCCTTGTATGATGCAATCGTACTTGGAAAAGAACGTGTTGTAAAAGAAGAACAAACACTAGCTGTTATGGAAATACTCGAAAAAGGAAGTGCACTTTGTGAGGAACGATATGCAGAAGGGAATACAATCCTATGATCCCAAAATATATGGAAGTCTACAGTGCTATCAAAGAGAAGATTGTAGAACAGGAATATGCGATTAACACCATGTTGCCTACAGGAGAAGAACTCGCAAGTGTATATAATTGTAGTGTGTTAACGGTAAAAAAAGCATTGGATAAATTGGTAAGCGAAGGTTATATTGTTCGAAAACGTGGATTAGGTACCTTGGTAAAGCGTAGTGAAGGTAATAAGGCAGATATTTCTTCCTTGAAAAATATTCATACTGCAAAACGTGAGATTGTGCGTGATATGAAATCCATTGTATTGAAATTCGAGATTGAGAAGTGTAGTGAAGAACTTGCGGAACAGTTAAATATTGAACCAGGGGATTTTATCTATAACATAGAGCGTGTACGACTCATTGAAGATGAACCACGTATTTTAGAATATACTTGGATGCCGATCAATGTCATCAAAGGTTTACAGGCGAAACATGTACAAGAATCTATTTATTATTACATTACTAAAGAATTACATTTAACTATTCAAAGTGCTCATGTCGCAGTACATGCAGTGCGTCCTAACGAAATAGAAAAACAGTACTTTCATATGGATGATAACGATTTTGTGGCAGAAGTGATTCAGACTGCATATTTGGATAGTTCAGAGATATTTGAGTATTCTATTGCTAGAAGCATACCGAAGTATTTTGAGTTTGAAACTACCATTATTCAAGAACTATACTAGAAAGGGAGTGGCGTCATGTATATCAAAAATGGGAAAGGATTTCCAAAGGATTTTTTATGGGGAAGTGCCTCAGCAGCTTATCAGATCGAAGGAGGCTATCGCAGTGGAGGAAAGGGTGTATCCAATTGGGACCAATTCGTACGCATTCCTGGTAAAACATTCAAAGCAACAACCGGAGATATCGCAGTAGATTTCTACCATCGTTATAAAGAAGATATTCAACTAATGGCAGAAATGGGTTTGAAAACATATCGTTTTTCCATTGCATGGACAAGAATTTATCCAGATGGCAATGGCAAAGTGAATGAAGAAGGATTACGGTTTTATGATGATGTAATTAACGAATGTTTGCGATATAACATTGAACCGATGGTAACGATGTATCATTGGGACATGCCACAGGCATTAGAAGATAATTATGGTGGTTGGGAGAATGATCGTATTATTGGTGATTTTGTGAACTATGCAAAGACGATCATACGTCGTTATGGTGATCGTGTAAAATACTGGATTACCATGAATGAACAAAATATCTTTACAGGATTAGGTTGGTTGAAGGGTGTTCATCCGCCTGGAAAAGTGGATGATATGAAGACTTTCTATCAGGTCAATCATCATGCATTTGTAGCACACGCAAAAACAGTCGTTGCGTTAAAGGAGATGTATCCAAGCGCAATGGTAGGCGCTAGTTTTGCGTATTCTCCATGTTATGCGAAAGACTGCCGTCCTGAAAATGCATTAGCTAAAGAAGATTATGATGATTTACAAAATTATTGGTGGATGGATGCATATGCACTAGGACATTATCCAAAAGCAGCATGGACGTATTTGAGTGAGTTGAATGTTGCGCCAGAAGTTACCAATACAGAAATGCAGTTTATGAGACAAGCCGCAAAATTATTAGATTTTATGGGTGTAAACTATTATCAAACAATTGTGGCAGAATATAATCCAATTGATGGAATTGCGTCCAGTGGAAGTTTTAATACTACAGGCAAAAAAGGTACGAGTGAAATACCAGGTGTTCCTGGTTTATATAAGAACCCAGGAAATGAATATTTGCCAACAACAGATTGGGATTGGACAATCGATCCAATGGGAATTCGTATGTGCTGTAGAATGATTACTTCTCGTTATGGGCTTCCAATTGTTATTTCTGAAAATGGGTTAGGGGCATTCGATAAATTAGAAGAAGATAAAACGATACATGATCCTTATCGTATTGTTTATTTGAGAGAACATATAAAAGAATTAAAGAAAGCAATTCAAGAAGGTTGTGAAATCTTAGCATATTGTACATGGTCATGTACGGACTTGTTAAGTTGGTTGAATGGGTATCAAAAAAGATATGGCTTCATTTATGTGGACCGTGAAGAAGAGGAACATTCAGGAACGTTACAACGATATAAAAAAGATTCTTTTTATTGGTATCAAAAGGTAATTAAGAGTAATGGAGAGGATTTAGAAGAGTAAGCACGTGAGTGCTTTTCTTTTTGTTTCTTGTTTATAATCGAAAAATAAAAGGTGTTCACAAGTGATAAACAATGTGATTATGTAATAAAATGGAAAAATTCATGAAAATTTGTGAAAATAATAAAGAAAGGACTTGTAAAAAAGGAGAGTTTTTCATATAATAAGTATATCAATTTGAAGGATAGAAGATTGAAAAGGAGAGAGAGACATGGGAAACTTTAAGAAAATTGTAGCAATGGCTGCAGTATCATGTATGGCACTTACAACACTTGCCGGCTGTGGTGGAGACTCAGGTTCAGGAGGATCAACTGGAGGTAGTGAAGTTAAAATCGGTTTAAACTTTGAATTATCAGGAGGAACTGCAAACTATGGTACACCTGAATTCAAAGGGGCTAAGCTTGCGATTAAACAAGCAAATGAAAACAAAGACAACAAATTAAAATATTCATATGTTGAAGGAGATAACAAATCTCAATCTGATGAATCAACAAATGTTGCGACAAAACTAATTACATCAGATGGTGTAAATGGTATTGTTGGTCCAGCAACTTCTGGAAACTCAGCAGCAACTTATCAGATTGCAAACGATAGCAAAGTCTTAATCGTTTCACCAAGTGCAACTGCGGAAAACGTAACATTATCAAATGTAAAAGACAAAACAGTTTACGATTATATTTTCCGTGTATGTTTCGAAGATTCTTATCAAGGAGCTGCAATGGCTGCATATTCTGCGGATACATTAGGAAAGAAAAAAGTAGCGGTATTATCAGACTCTAGTTCTGATTATGCAAAAGGATTGTCTGCTGCATTCCAGAAGAAATTCAAGGAAAAAGGTGGAACAATCGTTACTGAATTAAACTATGTTGAAAAAGATACAGACTTTAAAGTACAGTTAACAAAAATCAAGGATATGGATTTTGATTTAATTTATATTCCTGGTTACTATAACGAAGTTGGTTTGATCATCAAACAAGCAAAAGAATTAGGTATTAACACACCAATCGTTGGTGGAGATGGATTTGATTCAACAGACCTTGTAAAACTTGCAGGTGCTGAAAACTTGAACGATGTATACTTTACAACTGCATATACAACAGTAGGTGCAAGTGAAGCATTGACAAAATTCATTGAAGATTACAAAAAAGAATATAACGAAGAACCTAGTATGTTCTCAGCTTTAGCATATGATGCGACAAATGTAATGATTCAAGCATTTGAAAAGGCTGGTTCTGCAGATAACGAAAAAGCTCAAAAAGAAATGGCGAAACTTGATTTCAGTGGAGTTACAGGAAGCTTTACATTCGATGAAACACATACACCTAAAAAAGCTGCATTAGTAGTTAAGGTTGAAAATGGTGTTCAAAAAGAAGCTATTGAAGTAGATCCAAACAAATAATTTTAGAGAACAATTTATGAACCATCAAATAGGGGAAAGACACTTTCTCCTATTTTAAAGTATAGGGAGTGATGTTATGACACAATTTTTACAACAAATGATCAATGGTCTATCAATCGGTAGTATCTACGCTTTGATAGCGCTTGGTTATACGATGGTATATGGTATCATCAAACTTATCAACTTCGCACATGGAGATATTTATATGCTTGGGGCATATATTGGCTTTATTGCCATATCACAATTTCATTTGAATATCTTTGTGGCATTGGCTCTTTCCATGATCCTATGTGCAATATTGGGCGTGTTAATTGAGCGTATTGCGTATAAACCGCTTCGTAATGCGACTCGCATTGCGGCTTTAATTACGGCCATTGGTGTTAGTTACTTTATTGAGTATTCTACACAAAAAATCATGGGTCCTGGAGTAAAAACTTATCCTTCAACCATCGGAAATGAAACATTCAATTTCTTTGGTTTACAATTACAAGCACAACAGATTTATATTTTTGTGATCGCGATCGCTCTTATGTTGGTGTTGACCTTCATTGTAAAGAAAACAAAAGTAGGACGTTCTATGCGTGCAGTATCTGTTGATGCGAATGCGGCAAAATTGATGGGAATCAATGTAGACGCAACAATATCTTACACATTTGCGATTGGATCAGCACTAGCTGGAGCTGGTGGTGTATTGGTCGGGATGTATTATAATACTATCAATCCTTTAATGGGAATGGTACCAGGTATCAAAGCGTTTGTCGCGGCGGTATTTGGTGGTATTGGAATCATACCTGGGGCAATGTTTGGTGGATTCTTTATTGGTATTGTAGAAGCACTTGTTACGGCCTATGGAAGTTCTTTATATAAAGATGCAGTTGTGTATGCAATCCTCATCTTAATTCTTATCATTAAACCAGCAGGTTTATTAGGTAAGAATGTGAAAGAGAAGGTATAGTCATATGAAAAATATATTTAGTAAATTAAATTTGTGCTGGATTATTTCAACGACTGTTATCCTTACTGCACTTACACTTGCGATGCAATCTGGAGCGATTGGATTGTATTATCAAAGTACGTTATATACCATTGGGATCAATATTATTCTAGCGGTATCACTAAACTTAATCATTGGAGTTACTGGGCAATTTTCTTTAGGTCATGCAGGATTTATGTGTATTGGTGCTTATGCGGCAGCGATTGTGACCAAAGCAAATCCAACCATTGCGGGATTTTTAATCGGTGTTTTGATTGGAGGAGTCATCAGTGCTATCGTTGCGTTGATCGTCGCAATTCCTACACTTCGATTAAAGGGTGATTACTTGGCAATCGCAACACTTGGATTTTCAGAAATCGTTCGTATTGTTGTATTGAATATGGAAGTTACCAATGGAGCTGCGGGGTTGTTTGGAATTCCAAAACTAACAACTTGGCCATTGTTGGTGATTTGTATCATCGTAGCTATGCTTGTGGTTCTAAACTTTTCTAGAAGTGCACCAGGACGTGCATGTATTTCTATTCGAGAAGATGAAATTGCTTCTGAAGCAATGGGTATCAACACAACAAAATATAAAACGATTGCGTTTGTAATCGGTGCGGTATTAGCAGCCCTTGCGGGAGCTTTATATGCATGTAACTTCTATGTTGTAAAACCAGACTTATTTACATGGGCAAGATCAGTAGATATTTTAATTCTTGTTGTATTTGGCGGTATGGGAAGTTATACAGGTTCTGTAGTAGCGGCAATTATGATTGGATTTATCAATATGTTCCTACAACAATTCTCAGATATTCGTATGATTATTTATGGAGCAGCATTGGTGTTGATTATGGTATTTCGTCCAAAGGGAATTTTTGGAACAAAAGAATTTACGTTCTCAGCCCTTCTTGAGAAATTTCAGAAAAAGAAGGAGGCGAAATAGCGATGACAATATTAAAAGTAAATGGACTTACCAAAAATTTCGGTGGTTTATGTGCAGTTAGCAATGTGAATATGGAAATCAATGAAAAAGAATTGATTGGTTTAATTGGACCAAATGGTGCAGGGAAAACAACGTTATTTAACTTGTTAACTGGTGTTTATGAACCAAGTGAAGGTAGTATTCAATTGAATATCGATGGTACGATGAAAGAAATTGGTGGATTAAAACCATATGTAGTTACACGCATGGGTTTGGCTAGAACCTTTCAAAACATTCGTCTATTCAAAGATTTAACAGTGTTGGATAATGTGAAAATAGCGATGCATAAAAATATCAAATATGGTACGATACAAGCTATTTTACGTACTCCAAACTTCTATAAAGAAGAACGTATCATCGAAGAACGAGCAAAAGAATTATTAAAAATTGTAAATTTATTGGATAAACATCAAGAACTTGCTAAGAATCTTCCTTATGGAGAACAACGACGTTTGGAGATTGCTAGAGCCTTAGCAACAGAACCAAAAATTCTATTTTTGGATGAACCAGCGGCAGGTATGAATCCACAGGAAACAGCAGATTTAACAAATCTTATTCATCAAATTAAAGATGAATTTAATTTGACAGTGGTACTGATTGAACATGATATGTCATTGGTTATGAAGATTTGTGAACGTATCTATGTGTTAGATTATGGTAAATGTATCGCCAATGGAATTCCAGAAGTTATTAAGAATGATAAGCGTGTCATAAAAGCATACTTAGGGGAGGATATTTAAGATGTTAGAAGTAAAAGAACTAAATGTCCATTATGGAGTTATTCATGCCTTAAAAGATGTTTCTATGGAAGTACATGAAGGTGAAGTTGTTTCCTTGATTGGTGCCAATGGAGCTGGAAAGACCACTCTTCTTCATTCTATAAGTGGACTACTAAAGAAAACCAGTGGAGATATCATCTTCCTAGGACATTCATTAAATAAAACAAGCGCAAAAAACATCGTAAAAGAAGGAATTACACATGTACCTGAAGGAAGACATATTTTCTCTGGCATGAGTGTGTATGAAAATCTTATTATGGGTGCCTATTTAAGAAAAGATAAAGATGGCATTAAAGCAGACTTAAAAGATATCTATCAACGATTCCCAATTCTAGAACAACGTAGTTCACAAGATGCATCCACACTTTCAGGTGGAGAACAACAAATGCTTGCGATGGGAAGAGCCTTGATGGCTCGACCTAAAATACTATTATTAGATGAACCTAGTATGGGATTAGCACCAATTTTGGTCAAAGAAATTTTCAATATTATCAAAGATATCAATGAGAAAGGCACTACTGTACTTCTTGTAGAACAAAATGCCAAAATGGCTTTATCCATCGCAGATCGTGGATATGTTATGGAAACTGGTAAAATTGTGATGAGTGGTACTGGTGCAGAATTGATTGAAAGCCCTGATATTCAGAAGGCTTATTTGGGAGGATAAAAACATGTACGTAAAGAACAGAATGACAAAAAATCCTGTATGTATTGATATAAATAGTAAAATCAGTGATGTCGTAGACATTATGAACGAGCGAGAACTACACCGTTTACCAGTTGTTAGTGGTAAAAAATTGGTAGGTCTTGTGACAGAAAGTATGATTTCAAAGAATGGGGCATCAAAAGCAACTAGTTTGAGCATCTATGAATTGAATTATTTACTTTCTAAAACGAGTGTAGATGCTATCATGATTAGAGACGTTATCACGATTCACGAAGATCGTTTCTTAGAAGATGCGGCATTGCTTATGTTCAAACATGACATTGGTTGTTTGCCAGTCATCAATGATAACAACGAAGTTGTTGGAATCTTAACCAGCAATGATGTATTATCTTCTTTCTTAGATATTTTAGGATATCGTGAAAGCGGAAGTCGTGTTTGTGTGGAAGTAAAAGATGAGTTAGGTACCATTGGTAAATTATCAGAGATATTCGTACGCAATAACTGTAATATCACACATTTAGGTGTTTATTCACAACATAATGGATTTGCTGATATTATCATCCGTATTGATACTTTCCAAACAGATCAACTTGAAAAAGAGTTAAATGAACATGGTTATAAAGTATTAAGTATTACAAAAAATCCAAATTAAGGTCGGTTCTATTGAACTGATCTTTTCTTATTGAACTTCAAAGATGTGCATGATAAACTCATAGTAGGTATGAATGAGAAAGAGGATATGTGTATGATAAGAGAAATTATGAAGGATCCTATGTTTTTACAAGCAAAATCTGTGGATGCGACAAGTGCAGATAAAGAGGTAATACAAGATTTATTAGATACTATTATGGCACATAAAGATCATTGTGTTGGAATGGCAGCGAATATGATAGGGGTACATAAGAACATCATTATTTTCTGGGATGATATTATGAAAGATTATCAAATCATGTTGAATCCTTCTATTATGAAAACAAGCGGTCAAAAATATGAAGTGGAAGAAGGGTGTTTATCCTTGAGTGGAGAGCGTAAGACGGTTCGTTATTCTAAGATAAAAGTGCGTTATTTTGATTGTGATATGAAAGTCAAAATTAAATCTTATGATGGGTTTACAGCTCAAATTATTCAACATGAAATCGATCACTGTAAGGGTATATTAATTTAGCGATTATATCTTTTATTGTATTGCGATTTCTGTGAAGAGAGATTATAATAAAGGTGCTGATAATGTGTACCAGTTATTTGGTACAGAAAAGGGAATGAGTTGCAGCTCATTCCCTTTTTAATACTTGGAGGTGCTGATAAATTCAGATCGGCCATAATAAACTATGTAAAGCACAATGTATTACCGCTTTAAACGGTCGATAATAAGATATGAAATCTGTAATATCAAATACAAGATACACAGTTCAAACATAGCGTCTCCTCTCTTAATAGCACGAACGTATGTTATCATACTATACCCTCCTACTATACATATACGAGAAAGATATATGAAAATCCTAAAATATAAGGAAATAAATTAAAAAGTTTATTTTGCATATTGATTATATCTTTTATAGTATTGCGATTTCTGTGAAGAGAGATTATAATAAAGATGCTGATAATGAGTACCGGTTATTTGGTACGGAAAAGGGAATGAGTAGGTGCTCATTCCCTTTCTAATACTTGGAGGTGCTGATAAATTCAGATCGGCTATAATAAACTATGTAGAGCTCAATGTATTACCGCTTTAAACGGTCGATAATAAGATATGAAATCTGTAATATCAAATACAAGATACACAGTTCAAACATAGCGTCTCCTCTCTTAATAGCACGAACGTATGTTATCATACTATACCCTCCTACTATACATATACGAGAAAGATATATGAAAATCCTAAAATAAAAGGAAATAAATTAAAAAGTTTCTTTTGCATATTGATTATATCTTTTATAGTATTGCGATTTCTGTGAAGAGAGATTATAATAAAGGTGCTGATAATGAGTACCGGTTATTTGGTACGGAAAAGGGAATGAGCTGCTACTCATTCCCTTTTTAATGCTTGGAGGTGCTGATAAATTCGGATCGGCTATAAAAAACTATGTAAAGTTCAATGTATTACCGCTTTAAACGGTTGATAATAAGATATGAAATCTGTGATTTTATGTACTTATCTATCAAGAATAAGTTCATTAAGTAAAATCAAAATTACAATCTTTTTTTCATAAAAATAAATCTCTTCAAAATCAATAGGGATATAATTATAATTACTATCATAGAAATGCTCGTGTATATGAAAGAATATAGAGCAACGCTCGTAGTCGAAATTTCAATTTTTATCCATTGGTTGAGAATTACCAAAGCTATAATTTCAAGAAGAAATGAAATACTTGCAGATAGACCAGTGATAAGGATTGCACGTTCTATGAAGAATATTCTTACTTTTCTTTTTGTCATACCTAAAGTTGTAAGCAATTCAATTTCTCTTTTATTTTTTATATTATATTGCAACAAGATGTTGTATATAATAAATAAAGTAAGTATCAAAATTGAAAAGTTGAGTACATAAACAAAGATACGAATTGCTCCTGTGTCCCTGTAAAACTGTCCTAGTTCTTCAGTGTTGTCTATTACATATATTTGATTATTCGCATTCGTTTTTGGTATGGAAGATAATTGATTTGTAATATTGATGTGATTTTCACTGTTTATTTCGAGCGTTCCGCTTACCGCAGTATCTGGATATTTCTCCAACCATTCAAGTGTCAAAGCTGGTGGAACTAAAACCATTGCTTCCTGATGATAATCCCTCATAAATTTGTCATCTTCAATGATCAAATAGTTCATAGTAAAATTATCTATTTCTTCTTGAAAAAGTGTCAAAATATGAATAGCTAGTTCGTCATTTATATTTTCATCATTCTTTCCATGAACAAAAATTGGAATATTGGTATCCTTGATTTTCTGGTTTTTAAGAAATTTATTATACGTTCCCTGATCGACTGAATAAACTGGAAATGCGGTATTGTAACCAATAATCGCATTAGCTTCTACACCATATAAAAGATTACAGGATTTTGCATTATTTATTACACATATTTTTTCTATTTCATTTGTAAAATTAGATATATCATTTTTATCCTTATTTAACAAAGTGAAACTTGCAGAGATATCTGAATCCTGTTGGATATTTGGAACCTTGGAATTTATCCAATAATCTACTATGACTTGTGTTGTTTGAAATAAAACTGAACTTACGATTAAGGTAGCAATGATAAATATAGCGTATCCAGTACGAATCATTTCTAAACAAACCATTCTAAAAGTAAGTGGTATAAATCGAAATTTTACTGTTTTGAATTTTAATTTCTTTCTCTTTTGTTGTCGATTTGTCCACAATGCAATTATGAAACAGAATAAAAATATAACAAGGGACATAAACAAAAGCGTATATAGATGATTTGTGGTTAATACAAAAGTAAAATCAAAAGACAAATTCAAGTAATTAGCAATCCATTTTCCGCCAAACATGAAAATAAGTCTCCACAATAATATGCTTAGAATTACACTCATTGAAAAGAAAAAACCGCAAACAATAATAAATTCAAAGAAAAGAGATAATATGATTTGTTTTTTTGTTGCACCAAGAGTTGATAATTGATAGAAGTAGGATTGTTTTTTCTTAATATACATACTCAAAGAATTAAAGATAAACAGAAATATACAAATATAAACCAAACCCATAAAAGCAGTGTAAAGAATTTCAAAGGAATCATTGAAATGATACTTAGCATTAATAACTCCATCATTCAATTGATAATATGGTTCCGTCATTGTTTCCGTCATGTTCATAATATGTTGCATTGACGATTGATCTTTTGCATCTGCATAAGCAGTAAATGCATCATGATTATTTTCTAAATATGTGTAAAATGTAATCGTAGGAGTGGGAATATAGTGTTGATAATATCCTGTGATTGTGAAGTTTTTTATTACATTAGACTCATCATGAAAAGCTACTATATTCCCTATTGATAAATTGGACTGTTCCATATATTTTATATCGATTAGAATTTCATGTTCATTTGTTGGATACATACCTTCAAGAATAATAATCGGAAGATAATTGAAAGTGGAAACAGCTTTAAAGTTACTTAAATGGTTTTCTATTTCGTTTGATATGGGAACATATGATAAATAGTTTTCAAACATCTTTATGTCTACATTATTGTCTATAAAAATTTCTTCTGACTCCTCAATGGACTGAGGGGGAAAAGTAAAATCCCATGCACCATAAATTTTTTGGTTCATTTGAAGGCTATAATGTGCATAAGAATCTTTAATAACATAAATTGTTGTTATCAAGCAGGTGGATAGAAATATCACGATAATGAAAGGGATAAACAAAGTTTTGTGTGATTTGATAAACTTCAGTGACAATTTGAGGATGTATTTATAATTCATCTACAATTTCTCCATCTTTCAAATTTATAATTCGGTCCGCTTGGTTTGCAACATACGAATCATGTGTGATAACAACAATAGTTTTCCCTTGCGATTTCATTTGTTTGAATATTTCCATGATATTTATGGTATTATGACTGTCAAGATTTCCGGTTGGTTCATCAGCAAGTATGATATCACAATCGGCTAACATTACTCTTGCAATTGCTACTCTTTGCTGTTGTCCACCAGATAATTCATGGATAAATGAATTTTTATATTTTTCTAAATCTAATTGTTTTAAAATAAAATCTAGATTTTTGTTATCAACTTTTTTACCATCTAGCTCTTTGCTTAACTTAATATTTTCTTCTACTGTAAGAAAAGAGATTAAATTAAAAAATTGATAAATGACGCCAATATCTTTTCTTCTTTTGGTAGTCAATTCATCATTTTTTAGTGTCTTGATGTTAACTTCATCAATAAAACAATCACCTTCATATTGTCGATCGATACCACTGATAATATTGAATAATGTAGTTTTCCCACTACCACTTGATCCGCAAATTGCCACAAAATCATTTTTATTAATATTGAAAGTTACATCATGCAAAGCAATGGTTTTATTGTCATTTTTCCCATAAACTTTTGTTAAATTTTTGACATAAATTTTGTCTTTCATAAGTATAATACCTTTCTGTCTATAATCTTGTTATATAATATATTATACGAAATTATTAGGTGTGATTACAACCTACATGTATTAGCCGTCTTTTTTAGTTTGAAAAGCACTTTTACTGCACTTATTATCTTTTATACGTTTATTGTAAAATATCCACTTTCATAATTTCATGAGACAAGACTTTGATATATAGTAAACTAAGAGTGAGTTTGTTCTCTTTTAAATTTGTAGCTGTATTATCATATTGTAATAAGAATAAAAAAAGAATACACTTAGAATAGAGAACAGGTTAGGAGAAAATTATTATGAGAAAAGAATTGGGAATGGGATATTGTGGTTTAGTGTGTGCATTTTGTAGTGAAAATGCACAATGTGTTGGTTGTAAAGAAGGTGGCTGTCCTGATAAAGAAAACTGCAAAAACTATCAGTGTTGTACTACAAAAGGATATAATTCTTGTGCTGATTGTTCACAGTTTCCTTGTGAAGATAGTATACTGTTTAAATTACGTGTGCGCACGTTTTGTAAGATTGCCAAAGAAAGTGGAGATGAAAATTTAATACAATGTATAGAAAAGAATCTTGAAAAAGGGATTATATATCATTATCCAAATCAAATTGTAGGGGATTATGATGCTTGTGAAAATGAAAGTGAAATTCGTTCGTTGTTAGAAAAAGGGAAATAGAGTTCTGTTTTATGGTGTTGAAGAATAGATCGTAAATGATGTATGAAAAGGAAATGGGTATAGCTCATTTCCTTTTTGTTTGTTTGAAATGCTAATGGATAGATTAAGTATTTGTCCATGATAGAGTGACAGATACTTGGTATTCGAAAGATTTTGTCATAAATAGAGTGTCAAACTTTAGATTTCCAAAAAAAGTAAGAAAAGGTACAATACAAGTGCAAGGAGAGAATAAAATGGAATTGATAAATGAAAATGATGTAGTGTTTGATTTAAATGTATCGACACAAAAAGAAACATTAAGAGTATTGGCAGAAATGGCATACAAAAATGGTAATGTGGATGATGGTGAAACATTTTATCAGGAATTGTGTAAACGTGAAGAAGAAAGTACGACTGGTTTTGGAAATGGAATTGCAATTCCACATGCTCGTCATGCCTGTGTGAAAAAGGCGGGAATCTTGTTTGTACGTTGTGCGCAGGATATAGAATGGAATTCCATTGATGGAGAACCTGTGCAAGCATGTGTGTGTTTAATTGCACCAGATGATAAAAATGATTTTCATCTAAAAACCTTATCTAAATTCGCAAGACGATTGATTCATGATGAGTTTGTGGATGTATTAAAGAATGCTGATAAGGAAACAGTATTAGCAGAAATCAATGAAATTATAAAGTAAAGAAAGAGAGAGAAGATTATGAGTAAACAATTGAAAATCGTTGCGATTACAAATTGTCCAGCTGGAATTGCGCATACCTATATGGTAGCAGAGGCATTTGAAAAAAGAGCAAGAGAACTAGGACATGAAATTCAAGTAGAAACACAAGGGGCATCTGGAGTAGAAAATGCATTATCACCTGCGAAGATTGCAGAAGCAGATTATGTTATCTTAGCCGTTGGTAAAGGGCTGAGTGAATCTGATCGTACACGTTTTGCGGGGAAAAAAGTAATTAACATTAAAGTGAGCGATGCCTTAAAAGAAGCAAAAACAATTTTTGATCATTTAGAGGAACGTGCAGTTTTACAAGATGGGGATGCATCAGCAAATATAAAATTAGGAAGTCAGAAAAATAATCAGGGTGGAATTATGAGCCACTTGATGGCAGGTATTTCTGCGGCACTACCATTTGTTATTGGTGGGGGTATCTTAGTTGCGATTGCGAATATAATGATGCAATGGGGAATGCCTTATACAAACTTTGAACAAGGTGGCGCAAGTTTTGCGTGGATTATAGAACAAATCGGTTATTTAGGATTCAAGTTTATGATTCCGATTATGGGAGCATATATTGCATATAGTATTGCGGATAAACCTGGGTTAGCACCTGCATTTATTATTACATACTTTGCGAATGACAATAGCATGCTCGGTACAGAATCTGGAGCAGGATTCTTTGGGGCAATCTTCTTTGGTATTAGTATTGGGTATTTCGTAAAATGGATTAAACATTACAATTATCCAAATGCAGTAAAATCATTGATGAACTTGACAGTGATTCCAGCTATTACAATATTTATCTTTGGATTATTAACATTCTATATTGTTGGACCATTCTTAGGTGGTTTAATGACGGTTATGTTGGATTTCTTGAATTCTGTTCCAGCAGAATTTAAATTACCACTTGCTTTCCTAATTGGAGCAATGTTAGCATTTGACATGGGTGGACCTGTTAATAAAATAGCTTGGTTCTTCTGTTTCTCACTGTTGTCAGAAAAGATTTACACATGGTATGCTATCGTTGGTGTTGTTGCTAGCGTTCCACCAGTAGCAGCTGGTATTGCAGCTCTTATTCGTCCAAAATACTTCTCAAAAGAAGAACATGATATGTCTTATTCAGCGATTGTGGTAGGAGCTACGGTAGCAACAGAACCAGCAATTCCTTACGCAATGGCTGATCCACTTCCAATGATTAGTGCAAATACGATTGCTGGAGGTATTACCGGTGTATTAACAATTATGTTGGGTATTGAACGTTTAGCTCCAGGTATTGGTGTATTTGATCCATTATTGGGATTAATGACACCAGGATGGGCTTTCTATGTAGCATATATCTTTGGTGTAGCATTGAATATTCTCTTAATCTTTGTTTTCAAAAACATGCGTATTAAACATGCTGAAAAGAAAGCATTAAAGACAAAATAAAACTTGCAAGAGTGTATCTTAGGATACACTTCTTGCCATATGAAAAGGAGTGAGTCTTATGATCTATGACTTTGATAAAATCATTGATCGTTTGGGGACCTATAGCACACAGTGGGACTATATAGAAGATCGATTTGGAAGAAAGGATTTATTGCCTTTTTCCATATCAGATACAGATTTCGAAGTACCATCTGTTGTGATAGAAGATTTACAAACTTGTATACAACATTCTGTTTTTGGGTATACAAGATGGAATCATGATGATTTTAAAATGCCAATTGTTCATCATTTTCTTAATCGAGGGAATACTCATATAGAAAAGGATTGGATTTTATATAGTCCTAGTGTTATGTATAGTGTTTCTGTGTTATTACGTTTCGTAAGTGAGGTAAACGATGGAGTACTTGTGTTTGATCCTATGTATGATGCTTTCATAAATGTGATAGAGAAAAATGGAAGAAGATTACTTCCCTGTGCATTGTGTAGGGATTATCATTTTTCTATTGATTGGGAAGATTTTGAACACAAGGCTAAACAAGCTAAGGTATTTCTTCTTTGTTCTCCACATAATCCAACAGGTCGCGTGTTTACACTAGAAGAGCATAAGAAGATGATTTCCATATGTAAAGCACACAAAGTTTTTATTATCAGCGATGAAATCCATAGTGATGTTGTATTGCATGGGTCAAAGCATGTTCCAATTCTTCATTTTTATCAGGAGTATGATAAAATGGCTCTTGTATCAAGTTCTTCAAAGACATTCAATACACCTGCTTTAGGTGGATCTTATGCTATGGTACCTAATAAGGATTTATATGATTCTTTTTTACTACAGACAAGACAAAAAGATTTTGTAAACTCTGCTAATATAATGGGGATGAAGGCACTCATGTGTGCATATCAAAATGCTCAAGATTATATCGATCAATTGATTTCTTATATTGAAGGCAATATGAAAATGATAGAAGATTTTATGAAGAAAGAATTTCCAATGATTCAGTTCTGTTGTCCTCAAGCTACTTATCTTGCATGGATTGATGTACGTGAACTTCCTTATTCATCAGCGAGCATTCAAAAAGCTCTTGTAGAAGTTGGTAAGGTAGGCATCATGGCTGGAGAAGTGTATGGGGAAAATGGGAAAGGGTATTTACGACTAAATGCAGGTTGCCCTAGAAGTAAACTCGAAGAGGGATTAGAGCGCTTCAAAAAAGCAATGCTTGCATTAAATGAGGGAATTATATGCTAAATGAACGCCAGTACCTGATTATGGACTTGTTAGTAAAGACTAATAAATCCATCAATACAGAAGATATTTCTAAAATTGTTGTGAAATCAAAGCGTACGATTATGCGTGATCTTTCTAGTATCAAGTTATTTCTAGAAGCAAATCATATTGGAGAATTAATCTCTAGTGTCGAACGTCAGGGATACCGTATTAAAATTGATGATGAAGCAAAATATGAAGACTATATGAAGAAAAGCATTCGTGATGAAGAATTGATCTTATATGAACTCATCAATGAAGAATATGTTACAATAGAACGACTTTCTGATCTTCTTTATGTTTCTAAAATAACCGCATCAGAAAAGATGAATGTTATTAAAGAAAACTACGGAGATATTTTACAAATTGAAATTTCTCATAAAGGACATCATTTAAAAGAACCACTTTATAAAAAATGTGTACTTGTAAGTAATTTGATTGATCAAAATACAAAATATTATTTAGACAAAGCAGAAATCGATATTCACTCTTATGATCTATTATCTTCACAAATAGAGCATTCTTCTGTTATTAATGAATATTTTCCAAATGTCTTACCTCAACAAATAGCGAATATTTTTATTGCGGCTTTATTGATGCAATATGTCAAAGATGAAGATAGCAATGAAGACTTCAAAAGCTTATATACCAACAGTGGAATACAACCAACTAGACAAGCCATTTATATTTTAAATCAAATTAGTGATCATTGTATCGAAATGAATCTAAGTTTGACAGACAAGCAAATACAACAAGCATTGTCGATGATTGAAGAAGAAAATTCTATACGTTTTGAGGAAGAAGAACTGAAAAACCAGTTGTATCTACACTTAAAACGCATTTTGTGTTACTCCAGTTATGTACGGACAAAAGAAATTCACAACATCGCAAATATCAAAGCTTTATATCCATTCTCCTTTGATTTGAGTATTTTGTTTATTAATTTAATGCAAAAACTGTATGGGTATCAAATCCCTAATCGTGATTTAATTGGACTTTATTTTGCGGTTAGTATGGATAAGAGAAAGAAGAAAAAACACGCTATATATGTTTATTCTAATATGAATTCCATTGCAAGTATCAACAAGCAATTGTTAGAGGCAAGTCTTAGTAACTGTGAAGTTATGATTGTAGATCATCTTGATGAACAACAGGTAGAAGATGCGACTTTGATTATCAACGGTACACAAGAAACAGTAGCCCATGTGGAACAAGTTTATTGTACTGAAAGTATTTTAAGTGATAAAGATATCGTAGAGATACGTAACCTCATTGAGAATATTTCAATCAATAAAAATATTCGAAGTGTATTTCCTAAAGAATATAGCTTTACATATGAGGTGAAAGAAAAGGAACATTGGGATGAAGTTATACGTAATATTACACAACGTTTAGCAACTTCTCTTGTTATCTCATCACAAGAAGCCACACGTATCCTTGAAAGAGAAAGGAGCGGAAACTCGTTGATTATTGGAAACTATTCCATCCCACATTGTATAAGTAACAAGGAAGATTTTTGTTTATCCATTTATGTTCATTTAAGCAAACCAGTATTCGTAGAAAGTAGCACTGTATCCCATGTACTTATTACGTTAATGAACCCTTCTATGAATAACAACCTAAATATATTTAAATATTTATATCGTTACTTGAATAATCATGAGCAAGAATTGCAAAACATTACTTCTTATGAAGAATTTGTGCAATTTATCTAGAGGTTGTTATGAAAAACGAAGTTATAGAAACGTTCTTAGATTTGGTTGAAATAAGTTCTCCATCACGAAAAGAGCGAGTACTTGCGGATTATATAAAAGATAGATTACAAGCGATTGATGTTGAAATTATGGAAGATGACTGTGCTAAGAAAATTAATGGAAATTGTGGCAATTTGATTGTGCATATAATAGGGAATGGAAAACCAATTCTATTTGATGCTCATATGGATACCGTTATGCCATGTGAAGAGATACACCCTAGAATAAGCCATGATTGTATTTCATCTGATGGAACGAGTATATTAGGAGCTGATGATAAAGTTGGTATTGCCACAATGCTCTGCTTGATTGAAACCATTAAAAAAGAAAACATTCCTCATCCAGAATTGTTCTTTGTGTTTAGTGTTTGCGAAGAAGATGGATTACAAGGAGTTAAGCATATCGATAAACGTCTATTTAAGGATGTTGCATGTGCTTATGTATTGGATGGTGAAGGTGTTGTTGGGACAGTGGTCGATAGAACTCCACACGGATGTAAAGGGACCTTGTCTGTGATTGGTAAAGAAGCACATGCGGGTGTATGTCCAGAGCAAGGAATTAATGCTTTGAAAGTTGCAAGTGAAGCCATAGCAAAACTTCCAATGGGACGAATCCATCCATACTTAACATCAAACATCGGTAAAATAGAGGGTGGAACTGCACGTAATGTTGTAATGGGAAAGGTATCAATGGAGTTTGAAGCAAGGGGATATCATCGAAAAGAATTAGAAGAATATGTCACGTATGTAAAAAGAACATTTCATGAAGTATGCGATCAATATCATGCACAGTTTGAAGAAGATATACAATTTGGAACACCAGGGTATACCATAGAGGAAGATGACACGTTGTGGGATGAGTTTGAACAAATTTGTAAACGATGTGGAAAGACGATGATAAAGGAATCGTGTGGCGGAGGAAGTAATGCGAATGTATATCGAATGCATGGCATTAAATCTCTTTGTTTGGGTACCAATATGAAAGAAGTCCATTCTCTTAATGAGCATATAGGGGTACAGGATATCATCGATCTTTATAAATTGTTGTTGAGTATCTGTAGGTATAAAGCTACGTAGTACTAATATTGTGATGATATAGTTTGTAACCTAGTCAAAATACGTTGTATAATAAAGACAACAAAAGGAGGGTATTATGGATAATTTTGTATATTCGATTCCGACCACTATTTATTTTGGTGAGGGACAGGTTAAACATATTGGGGAGATTGTTTCTCAGTATGGAAAAAAGGTTTTGATTGTATATGGTGGAGGTAGTATCAAACGTAATGGACTTTATGATGAAGTTACAGGTATATTGAAAGGAATGGGAATTACCTATCATGAGCTATCTGGTGTAGAACCAAACCCTAGACTTACTACGGTGAAAAAAGGGGTTGAGATTTGTCGTAAGGAACAGATTGATGTTGTGTTGCCAATTGGTGGAGGTTCTACTATTGATTGTGCAAAGGTAATTGCTGGAGCTGTTACATATGCTGGTGATCCATGGGACATTGTATTGGACGCAACAAAAGTGAAGAGTGTTTTACCAATTGTTACCATTCTTACACTTTCCGCAACTGGTACTGAAATGGATACATTTGCTGTTATTAGTAATATGGAAACAAACGATAAAATAGGAACAGGACATGAAGGAATGCGTCCAAAAGCATCGATTCTTGATCCTACATATACGTTCAGTGTTCCTGCAAACCAAACAGCAGCAGGAACTGCCGATATCATGTCTCATATATTTGAAAGTTATTTTTCAAATATTCCAAGCTATATGTTGGACCGCAGTGCAGAAGCATTGTTGAAGACATGCATCAAATATGGTGTAATTGCGATCAAGGAACCAAATAACTATGAAGCACGAGCAAACCTAATGTGGGCTAGTAGTTGGGCAATTAACGACTTTATCAAACTTGGAAAACCAGTAGCTTGGAGTGTTCATCCTATGGAACATCAACTAAGCGCTTATTATGATATTACACACGGTGTAGGGTTAGCAATTCTTACTCCACACTGGATGGAATATGTATTGAATGATGAAACTGTTGAAAAATTTAAAGAGTATGGTGTAAATGTTTGGGGAATCGATGAAACTAAAGATCCTTTTGAAATTGCACATGAAGCTATTCAAAAAACAAAAGAGTATTTTGTAGAGATGGGTATACCAACCACACTTCGTGAAGTCGGTATTATGGATGAAGAATTCTTCGAAGTGATGGCAGAAAAAGCAAGTGCTGGTTTAGAAGCGGCGTATGTACCATTAACAAAAGAAGCTATCATAGAAATTTATAGAAAAGCTTTATAAGCGGGAATTCCCCGCTTTTTATATATAAAGAATGTATAAATTCCAATTCTTGTGACTGTACCTTTACCTATAGATATGGTATAGTAAATACAATTTAAAGCGAGGGATACAGATGAAAAAATTATATTCATTTTTGATACCGGCATATGTTATTGTGATTGCGGTTATGTACTATGTGATGTTGCCACCAATGAATTGGCACGCACCAGAATTTTGGAGTTTTTTGGTTTTCTCAGTAGGACTTTTGTTGGTCGTATTGATCTTTCTATCTTTTACCAAACGGAATTTGGATCAAGTGGTCAATGTGTCCTTGCAAAGTTTGTTTAAGAAGAAAGCAAAGACTCAAGTTCATTTAACAAAAGAAGATCAGATGTGGTCAAAGATATGTAAAATTTGTATAGGATTAATTGTGGTTATAATTGGGTTCCCAGTGATTTCTACCGCAATCTCTTCTAGACTATTTAATGCACAAGAATATTCTGAACGTATTAAAATCAAAGATGTAGATTTTAAAGAAATACCAGAAGTAGATTTTGAGAAGACTCCAATTATTGATCGTGATAGCTCTATTCGCTTAGGGGATAAAGTTATGGGAAACATGACAGAGTGGGTTTCTCAGTTTGATGTAAGTACGGAATATACACAAGTATCTTATGAAGATAGTGTGTATCGTGTAACACCTCTTACTTACAATGGATTTATCAAATATTTTAGAAATAAAGATGGTGGTATTCCTGCCTATATTACAGTGGATAGTACGGATGGTGCTACCAAACTTGTAAAACTAAAAGACTTAGGGTTGAAGGGCATGAAATACGTACCTTCTGCTTATTTTAATGAGAATTTAAATCGTCATTTACGTTTTGCATATCCTACAGAAATCTTTGGTTCACCTTCATTTGAGATCGATGAAAAAGGACGTCCTTGGTATATATGTACAACCTATACTTACAAAGGTGTAGGAAACAAAAAGAGTGTAACAGGAGCTATTTTCCTTGATCCAATCACTGGGAAAAGTAAGAAATACGATACTGGAAAGATACCTACTTGGGCAGATCGTGTATTCCCAGAGGATATGATTGTAGAAGAACTGGATGATAATGGAAAATTACAAGATGGCTATTGGAACTCAGTATTTGGACAAAATGGTGTAACACAAACTTCAGAAGGATATAACTATCTTGAAAAAGAAGGCGATATCTGGTTGTATACAGGAATTACTTCAGCGAATGCAGATGAATCAAATGTTGGATTTGCATTGGTAAATTTACGTACACATGAAGCTATGAAGATAAAGACTGCAGGTGCTAATGAAATGAGCGCGATGAAGAGTGCAGAATCAGAAGTTAAGAACTATGGTTATGCATCTACCTTCCCATTGTTAATCAACATCAAAGGAAATCCAATCTATCTAATGTCTTTAAAAGATAATGGATTGATTAAGATGTATGCGGCGGTATCTGCGATTGATTATCAAAAAGTTGCGACGGTATATAGTGATGAAGGATTGGATTTATTATCTAAGAAAATGTTAAACATTCTAGGGAACAGTGGAGAAGAGGTAAGTAAAGAAAGTTTGAAGACTTCTGAAATTACAGTTTCTAATATAGAGAAGTTAAACGTAGATGGAAATACAATCTATTATATACGAGGCAGTGATAACAATGCGTATAAGATTCCATTTGCTACAAAATATGAAAATGAATTAGCGTTCTTGAAAATAGGCGATGTATTAAATATCACGTATATCGATACAGAAGGCGTGAAAACGATTAAAGATATCAAACAATAAGGAAAAGCGAGGTCAATTGTGATCTCGTTTTTTTTATATTTGGGTAGTAACTTAGACGTATTTTGTAAAATAAAAATTAGGTTTTCATATCTCCTCTTCGAAGAGGAAATTTCTTGTTTTATCAAATGTAATAATTTCGTTATAGTATAGGTGAAAGGAAGGGATATCATGAATTATGAAGAAATATCATTCCAACTGATATTGCACAGTGGAAATGCAAGAAGTCTTGCTCATGAAGCATTATCAGATGTGAAAGAAGACAAGGTAGAAATCGCAAAAGAAAAACTAAAAGAAGCAAAGGAGGAACTGTTACAGTCTCAAAAACTGCATGCACAAATGCTAAGAGAAATGGCAAATGATGTGGAAATTAAAATTAATTTATTGTTGATTCACGCCGAGGATCATGTGGCAAGTTCAGATTGTGTTCTTATGATGGCAAATGAAGTAGTTGGTATTTATGAAAGGTTTGGTAAAACACATGGATAAAAAATTTTTATGGGGAGGAGCAAGTGCTTCCTATCAATGTGAAGGTGCTTGGAATGAAGATGATAAAGCAGAAAGTATGTGGGATCACTATTTACATCTTGAAAATCTAGAAAATGGAGATATTGCAAGTGATCATTATCATCGTTTTGAAGAAGATATTAAAATGATGGCAGAAGGTGGACAAAATACATATCGATTCTCTCTGTCATGGCCAAGAATTATTAAGAATAGAGAAGGGGATGTAAACGAAAAGGGAATCGCTTTCTATCATAGGATGTTGGATGCTTGTCATACCTATGGAATTACACCCTTTGTGACAATTTATCACTGGGACTTACCGCAGTATTGGGAAGAAACTGGTGGATGGTTAAATGAAGAAGTTTGTTATGCTTATCAACATTATGCAAAGGTATGCTTTGAAAACTTTAAAGATAAGATTTTACATTGGGTAACATTCAATGAACCTAAGTGGTTTACAGCAAGTGGATATCTTATTGGGAATTATCCCCCAGCACATCAAAACCCACAAGAGATGATTTGTGCAGCGTATCATGTGATGTATGCGAGTGCATTGGGTGTGCAAGCCTTTAGAGAAGGTGGATAT
Source organism: Amedibacillus sp. YH-ame6 (assembly GCF_053848845.1). NCBI lineage: Bacteria > Bacillati > Bacillota > Erysipelotrichia > Erysipelotrichales > Erysipelotrichaceae > Amedibacillus > Amedibacillus sp. YH-ame6. The sequence goes on along the minus strand of NZ_JBSPEZ010000007.1, from coordinate 4,514 downwards.
CCTGGAGAAATTGGTATCGTACATAGCTTTACACCAGTCAATGGGATTGACGATAGCGTAGAAACAAGAATTGCAATGCGTTATGCGGATAATTATTGCAATAATTGGATTTTAGACACTGCCGCAAAAGGTGAAATTCCAATTGATTTATTAACAGCATTATCAAAGAAGTTTGATTTAAGTATGATAAAAACTGAGCATTTAAAGGTGATTAAGGAAAACACAGTAGACTTTTTAGGGTTGAACTATTACTCTAGAACACTAGTAAAACCTTATACAGATGGAGAAACCGTATTTATCATAAATCATGCTGGTAAAGAAGGAAAAGGACAGAGTAAGGTAGTATTAAAAGGATGGTTTGAACAAATCTTAAATGATCCTAATATGACTTATACAGAATGGGATACAGAAATCTATCCAAAAGGTTTGCAAGAAGGATTGTTAGAAGTTCATGAAAAATACCATCTGCCAATTTATATTACAGAAAATGGTGTTGGAGTAGCAGAAGATGTAAGTGTTGAAGAGGTACAAGATGATTATCGTATTAGCTTTATGAATGATCATATCAATGCGATGATGAATGCAATGGATCAAGGTGTAGATATCCGTGGTTATTATGCTTGGAGCTCTTTTGATTTATACTCATGGAAGAATGGATGTAAAAAACGTTATGGTCTAGTTGCAATAGATTTTGATTCAGAACTTGTGAGAAAGCCAAAGAAAAGTTATCATTGGTATAAAGAGATGATTGAAAGCAATGCGAAGTTGATTAAAAGAGTCGACTTGTAGGAGGAAATTGTTATGAAAAAAATTATGTTAGTATGTAATGCTGGGATGTCTACAGGAATGTTAGCAAAACGTATTGAAGAAGCAAGTGGTGGTGAATTAGAAGTGAAAGCTTATGGAGAGGCTGAATATTTGGATTATATCGAAGGCGTTGAATTGATCCTTGTTGGTCCACAAATTCGTCATTTACTACCAGATATTAAAGCATCTGTATCCATTCCAGTGGAAGCCATTGCACCACAACACTATGGAATTATGAATGGGAAAGCAGTATATCAAGATATTTTAAAAATTCTTAAATAAAGAAAGGGAAGGTTTTGAAGTATGAATTTTAATACAATTAACGCGAAGATGGAGAAACATATTCTTCCTCTTGCGAATAAAATGAGTTCACAGCGTCATTTGAAAGCGATTAGAGATGCATTTATATCTTTGTTGCCAATTACATTAATGGGAGGACTTGCGGCTGTTGTTGGGGCAGCCCCAGTAACAGAGTCAACAACCAATGGGTTCTTGTTGGCATGGGCAAAATTTGTAGCTGATAACAATATGTTGTTGTCTTGGATCAACGCATTAACATTAGGAGCGATGGCACTCTATATTTGTATAGGTATTACAAACTTCTTGTGCAAACACTATAAAATTGATCCATTTTTACCGATTTTATTAGCGACAGCAGGATTCTTAATGGTATGTGTTGCGCCAATTGAATTAGGTTGGGCTGGAAAAAGTGTAGAAATTTCTTATTTGGATGGAAAAGGTTTGATTCCAGCAATCGCAATTAGTATATTTACTGTTGAAGCTTATCAATTCATGAGAAAACGTAATTGGGGAAGAATCAAACTTCCTGATAGTGTACCTGCATCCTTATCAGAAACATTTGCTTCCTTATTACCAGGCGTTTTAATACTGACAGTATTTATCGCAATCTTCGCAATCTTCAATGCAGCAAATACAACTTTACCAGGTTTCATTTATCAAATGTTGGCACCAGCATTTAATGCAGCAGATTCTATGCCGTTTGCTATCATTGCAACATTACTAATACATCTATTCTGGTTCTTTGGAGTACATGATGCAGCACTTGCTGGAATTTTAGGACCTGTTCGTGATGGAGGCTTATCCTTAAATGCAGCTGCTCAAGCAGCAGGAAAAGCATTGCCAAATGTATTCACGACTCCATTCTGGGTTTACTTCGTCGTTATCGGGGGATGCGGTGCTTGTTTGGCATTAGCAATTCTATTAGTACGTTCAAAATCAAAACAATTAAAGACGGTTGGACGTGTAGGTATTGTACCAGCATTCTTCAATATTTCTGAACCTATCATCTTTGGAGTTCCATTGATGTTAAATCCAATTTTCTTAATTCCATTCTTATTTACTTCTACGTTAAATGCGGTCATTGCATATGCTTGTATGGACTCAGGCTTGATTGGAAGATCGTTTGCCATGTTGTCATGGAATATGCCAAGTGTATTTGGAGCATTCTTGTCGACAATGGATTGGCGAGCAGTTGTACTAGTAGTTCTGTTGATTTTAATGGATATACTTATTTACTATCCATTCTTCAAAATACAAGAACGTCAACTTGTTGCGCTTGAAAATGAGGAAGAAGAAGTAAAAGAAATCGAATAATTGAAAAGGTGGGAAACTCTTCCCATTTTTTCGCATATCACATATACTTAAGGTATCATCACCTTTGCATAGGAATGAGGTAGAGATAATATGAAAGATTTAAGCAAACGTCATTTGGAACTATTGAAAATCTTACGTAGTGAGGAGGTTATGACTTCTCAAGAATTGGGTATGAAACTACATGTTTCATCGAAGACAATACGTAATGAAATTAAAGTATTGAACAGTTTGTTTTCAACTCCTTGTATCATAGCGAATAAAGGGAGTGGCTACAGTATTGTAAAAGATCATGAAGTTTATAATTCTTTAGCACAAAATCATAAGGATGTTGAATTACACCGTAATTTTAAAGTTTTAAAATATTTATTAACCAATACAAGCGTTAATTTTTATGATTTGGCAGAGGCATTATATATTAGTGAAACAACGCTACAAAATAGCGTTGTAGAGTTAAATGAAATCATCGCAAAACGAAATATATCCGTACAAATTAGACGTACAAACAATGAAGTCTACTTTGATGGTAGTGAAGAGGCAAGAAGACAAGCATCCACGTATTTTCTCATGCATGAAATCAATGAATATAATTTTGATTTAAATAATTACACTCACTTTTTCCATACCTTTGACCTAACAAAACTAAAACACTACATTCTAACATTTGATCGTGATCATGATGTAAAGATGAAAGATTTTGAGACGATATCTTTTGTAATGCATGTAGCAATTATGCTAGAACGTATCCTACAAGGAAATGAAATCTTACCTGTTGAGAATGCAAAACCAGATGATCGACATATGGAACTAGCAAAGGAGTTCGCAAAGGGCCTTGTTGAAGTAATTGATGTCGCTTTATCAAATACAGAGCTTTCCTATTTAGCATGTTTATTTGCAGGGAAATTACCAGTAATAGATACAGAAGAATTAGCAGATATGCGTTTATTCATCGATGATATCATTGCCCAAATTCAAACAAATTATGATGTAGATTTAAACCATGATTTAGAGTTTCGAAACAATTTTCTAATTCATCTGATGGGACTTAAAAATCGTATTGATAATCAGACATTCTTAAATAACCCTCTGATTGCGGATATCAAACAGAATTTTGTATTGGTGTATGATATTAGTGTATTCATTGCGATGAAAATTCAAGAACGTTTTGATACAAGTTTGTTAGAGGATGAAATTGGATATATTACCCTACATCTCATGGGGTCTTTGGTTAGAATGCATACTTCTAGTTGCCGTAGAGTTGTTGTTTTGTCTCCTTTAGGTGAAGCGGGGAATGGATATTTACGCAGTAAATTAACAAACGTGCATGATTTGACAATAGAACTGTGTGCAATTTTATCCATGTTTGATACGAAAAAGATTGCGGAAATCCAACCAGATTTAATTATTAGTTTTTTTAAAGAACCAAGCGATGTTAAGTATCCAGTCTATGTTTGTGATGGACTATTAAGTGATGGAGATTTAGAAAAAATATATCAGATTCTAAAAAAACAAAATCATACAGATGATGCGTCGAATTTCTTTTCTCAACAATTGTTTTTTCCAAATGTACAAGCCAACAAAAAGGAAGAAGTTATTCAGTTGCTTTGCGATACATTGTATGAACAAGGGTATGTTGAAAAGGATTATGAAAATTATGTTTTGAAACGAGAACAGACAGCACCAACTGCGTATGGAAATATGTTCGCGATACCTCATCCAATTGAGAAAAAAGCAAATAAGAATATGGTGGCAGTTGCGATATTGAACAAACCTATCATGTGGAGTGAACAAAAAGTGAGACTCGTGTTTTTGTTCTCATTATCAAAAGAGCGAGATGAGGCATTTGATAAGTTATTCGAACAACTCGTGGGTTTATTGAATGATGAAAATAAAGTAAAACAGTTAATCAAAATGGATACTTTTACATCCTTTATCACAACCTTTATGTCTTCTATATAAAAAGCAGCTTTATCGCCAATGTCATTAAGTTAAGGGATAGGAGAATTCGTAAAAGAGCTCCTATTTTTTATTCTGCTTATTTTCAAAATATATGTTGACATTTTTTTCGAAATCGGACGCTTCGCTACTCTCAGCGT
>NZ_JBSPEZ010000006.1:0-131052 GCF_053848845.1 Amedibacillus sp. YH-ame6 | reverse complement strand
GATCATCTTAAAGGGATTGTATTCTTCACGACCTTTATGAGTAGGGTGTGATAGGTATTTATTCCAATTAACTCCTTCCATCACTTTAAGAAAACTGAACACTGGATCAGAAGAATTTAACTTCTTTCCTAAATCCAGTGGTAAAATCATCTGTTGTGTAGTATAATCCATATTGTTGAGATACGGATAATTTAACTCTAACATTTCGATGTTTTCCATAGTTAAATTATACCAAAAAAAATACGTCGTGCTCTTATGAGTTTGACGTATTTTTTTATGTTAAGGCAGTTTTTTATTCGTTACAGCCTCTTTTTCTTCCCCATCATTTTCCCCAACCTCTTTTACTCTATGACAACACGCACAACACTATCTTGTCGCTTCATCACATTGCTCGTAACACTTACATCATCCAATCGCGAATTGATAACGAGTACCACATTCATTGCACTACTATCCACATTCACAACACCTGTTGAAGTAACTTGTCCTTCATTTACTCTATACGTGACATTATAATCCGCTCCTACTTCTTCTACCGTATACACACCGAATGCGATATCAGAAAGCGTAAACGTATAATTATTCTCTGGTTCTAAGGTCACAATTTGCGTTGTATTTTGTCCATTTACCGTAACCGTGAAGATTTCTCCATCCATTGGCACATTCAACGCTCCATTGATATCACGGATGCGCTTTGTAATAACCATCGTTCCCTGTCCAGTATTATCGGATGTTAAATTGATGATACCGATAACCGTTGTAGAACCAGGTGCCGCATTGAAGATTGCCTCTTCTTTTAAGTCCGCACTATTGATTAAATATTTTACTGGAAATGGTGAAGTACCTAACTCTTTTACTTGATACGTTCCACTTGGCAGGGTTCGAAGACTTTGATGCCAACTGTTATCCACATTCAAATCATAGGTTTCATTTACCTCATTGTTAATACCAGTAATGGAAAATTGATACGTGTCAGGCGCAACTGGTGGTAAATAATTCCCATCGTTATCTAACATATATTTAAAGACTTCAATGGTATTACGATTTCCACGCAATTCATTGATGACTTCTACTTGGTTGTTAATTCCACTTGCCATCATAACGGTAGCACTGGTTGCCTCTGGCCCTCCATTGACGCGATATGTGGTTAAATATTCTAAATTCGCAATTTCTAACACGCGATATTGTCCTTCAGGAAGATCTTGTAATACACTTGTAAACATGTTTCCTGAATCAAGTTGTATTTTTCTTATGGTGGATTCATTGGATACTTCCACAAAGTAGATATCCCCATCTGCAGGCATAATGAGTGTACCATCCGCATTCTTAATCAATTTTGTAATTTCAAGCCTTCCCATCATTTCCCCAGAAGAATTGATAATATTCACCGTGTGTGCATTATCTTGTAGATAGATACTTGCATTGTTTGTTTCTAACCCGTTATCTACAATATAGCTTACAGAGTATCCTAGATTGCTCATTTCTTTTACGGTGTAATACCCATTGCTTAGGTTCTTCAATGTAGAACTCCATCCATTGGAAGCATTCAAGACTACCACACTTCGATAACCATCCGGTCCACTCACTTCTACTTGAAATTGTTCATTTGCACTAGGTGAATGTAATACCCCACTTCCATCACGTACATATTTATTCAGTTTAATGGAAGAGGATTCTTCATTCATCGTGTTGATCATCATCACCATATTTTCATCATTATCAACACTTACCACACCATTGCTTACTTCACTTCCCCCATTGATGATATAGGTAACCACATCATTGTTTCCTACTTCATCAATTACATACAGTCCACTTTCTAAATCCTTTACATCTACCATCCATCCATTGCTTTCATTTAACAGGAAGTTTTCATTATACCCTGGTTTACTAATAAATATTTCTGCTTCATAATCCCCTGTAGGACGGCGTAGTTTCATACCAACTCGTACATATTTTTCGATGTGAATACTGCCTTTTCCTGATGGCTTTTGCGTATTGATAATTTGTAGTGTATTGCTATTTCCACTTACAGATACAACCGCACGATCCACTTCACTACCACCGTTGACAATATAAGTCACTTTATCTTCGTTGGTTGTTTCGTTGATGACATAGTCACCATCTTCAAGATCTTCGATGGTTTGCATCCACTGGTTACTAGCATCTAAGGTATAGAGCTGATTAAAACCAGGACGTGATACAAGGAAGACATAGGATGCAGTTCCTGTAGGACGACGCAATTGGTTATTCTCGCGAATATATTTTGCTAACGTAATGCTTCCTGTTTTTGAAACCGTCTCTGGATTTATAACTTCTACTTTATTGGCATTGTTACGTACTTGTACACTGGCACGATCAACTTGACTTCCTCCATTCACAATATACGTAACCCCTTCTACATCCACTTCATTTACTACATAAAGACCATCTTCTAAACCATCAATGCGCATACGATAACTATTCTCTTTGCTTAAATAGAACATTTCATTATAACCTGGTTTGGATACATGGATGCGATACATTCCACTTTGTGGTTTCACAAAGATTCCATCAGATGTTTCCATATATTTAATTAAGTCAATGCTACCATTCTTTGGCATAGGATTCATAGGATTGATGATATTGATTGTATTTGCATTTCCCGCAACATGAACTCTTCCAGAAGAGGAAGGTGTGGCATTGTTTACAATATACTCTACTTGATCACTGCCTTGTTCTTCCATGACTTCATAGTATCCATCTTTTAGTGAACGAATGCTTGCGTAGAAATGATTGTCAGCATTCAAGAGAATACGCGTTGTATCACAGGCACCTTGTATTGTTATCCAATAGGATTCATCTTGTGCAGGATAACAATAACATCCCTCTTCATCTCGTATCAATTTACAAATTTCAATGCTTCCCCTTGCACTGCATTCTTCATTGATGGCAGTAACGTATTGATCTTCATCACAAATGGTAAGTGTAGCTTCTCTCATCTTTTGATCATTGACAAGATAGTACACATCATCAAACTCACAATCTGCCTTCTGTGTAACTTCATACATACCTTCTTCTAACCATACTTTTTCATGCCATGAGTTTTGACAACTCATCATAAACTTCTCATGGAAATGTTCCCCTTTAACTTCCATTTCAAAGCACATATCTTGATGTGGTTTAATCAATCTACCATGACCATCTTGTATTCTCGTTTCAATATGCAAATAAGCACTGGATTTCATTGTATTGATAAGTGTTACTTGTACATCATGTGTTCCTACTTCAAATGATCCATGATTTTGAGCACACTGGTCGTTTACTACAAGGGTAATCGTATCACATCCACATTCCTTGATTTCATATTTCCCAGGGAAACAATTCTCTACGATTTGTGTGAAGTTATTATAAGAATTCAAAGTATAGTTCTTCACACTCTCTGCATGTATCAATTGTACTTCAAAACATGCATCATGTTCTGGTGCTAATAAGTTTCCATGGCAATCCATCATACATTTATGAATGGTAATATCTACCCCATAATTCTTTTGTACAATCACATTGACGCAAACATCTTCCCCACGAAGATCTATACAAACTTCATCATCAAAACATTGCCCTTCCATTTCAAAGCGAACATTTTCATTTCCGATTGCCTTCAACATATAAGAATCTGGTATCAAATTACATAACTCTTGTTGGAATTCATTTTTATTGTTAAAGATTAGTTCTTCACAACACTTCTTACCACTTACTTGTATTACAAACTCATCTTCACAACGTGGTTCTTTTAAACATCCTTGCTCTTCTACCATACCTTGGAAATGCAAGCTTCCAAGTGCACATGGATGGTTGATAATGGTAATGCATACATCATCTTCACATACATCCACACAGGCAGATTCATATGGTAAATCATTGATTAAATAACTTACATATCCATCGTTGTTCAATTCTTTTACTTCATAATGTCCTTGTGGTAAATCATAGAGTTTTGCACAGAAGTCGTTATCTTTACTCAAGACCACCTTCTGTTTGAAACAATCACTCTCTACCAATACTTCAAAACATTCATAGCGATTCGGCTTGATTAGTCTACCATCTTCACTTGCTATCACTTTATTGAGTTCTATACATCCAAACAGCATTTCTTCATTGATGATGGTAACATCAATTGGTTCTCCATCAAAGAGGAAATACCCATCGCTTTGTAGATTTCCATCAACGTTATAGCATGTTTTACAAGCACTATTAAGTTCTTTGATTTCATAATGCTGTTTACATAAATCACATAAGGTAATACGGAAATCATTATCACAGTTCAATTCATAAACTTCGTGTATATTCTTCCCTTTTAATAAAATTTGGAAACAATCCTCAGGTGAAGGTTTTACAAGTGCGCTTCCTTTACGAATTCTTTTTTCAATGTGTACCATACCTTCTCTACTTATGGAATTTATAATATCTACATGAAGATCATCTCTTCCAAGTACAAAACATGCATGTTCTACACAAGAATTGTTAATACGATATTGCACATCATAGCCTTCATCTAATTCCCGTATTTCATATTCTCCCTCATCTAAATCATCAAAATAGATACAGAAATCGTTCCTATTTCTTAACGTATACGTACGACAGAAACATCTTCCTGATAATTCAAAGTGGAATTCATCTTGTGGACAAGGCGTACATAAATCACCATGTTCATCCATGATATACTTTGTAACAATGACACTTCCCATACAAGCTGTCTCTTCATTGATAATCATAACTTCTTCATCTTGTGAACCAAGTTTGATCTTTCCAAAGCTTTCTTCTCGTCCGTGTACGATATAGCTTACTTTATATCCCATATTATCCTTTTGAATGATGCGATATTTACCTTCGCACAACTCATCCAAAACAGCACACCATTGATTTGACGCATCCAAACATACTTTGAAACAATCATCACTTCCTTCTACTAAGATTTCAAAGAAGGCACCATTTGATGGTTTTTCCATACATCCATCACATCTGCGAACACAGGCAGATAGTGTCAAACTTCCACTATGCATTGCACGGTTGATAATGCATACATCTTGGTTACAGTCCCCCATATAAACAAATGCTTCTTTACAGATTTCGCGGTTTACCAAATACGTAGTTTCATAACATGCACTTCCACATTCACTGATTTGGTATTCACCTTCTTGTAATCCTTCCAATTGTATACACCAGTTATTGGAAGCCCGTAAGACATAGCATTGAGAGAAACATGGCCCCTCTACTTCTACTTCGAATTCTTCATCTCGTGCAGGTTTCACTAATTCTTTACTTGCTGTTTCTATAAATTTACTAATCTTTAAAATGCCACTGTTATTACGCGTTATACTATTGATAATCTTTACTTCATGGTCGCAACAATCATCTACCATAACTCTGGCATGACGTCGTTCTCGTTCACAATCTACCTGATAACTTGTTTCATATTCGCAAGTTTCCTCTTCTCGTATTTCATAACTTCCAAAACGCAAGTCATGGAAACACATTGAGAAGTCATTATCCTCATTCAATTCAAAACAACGTTTACAGAAATAAGAACTTAAACTTACTTGAAAGCATTGTCCCTTTTCTGGTTTCATCATATCGCCATATTCATTACGAATATATTTACTTACACAAATGCTACCACGATTACGTTCTTCATTGATAATGGAAACACAGAAGTTTTCACTTCCATCATATCTTAGACAAGCACTGGTTTTCTCTCTTCCCCCATTGATACTATAACTCGTATTGTATTCCCCACAACTGATCTCACATACTTCATATTCCCCCACACAAAGACTTGCTAGATCGATACAGAAATTGTTGTTGGCATTTAGATAAAAGGCTTCATTCATGCCACATCCTCTTACCATAACTTTAAACTGTGCATCTTCTTGTGGTCTACAAACTCTACCATCACATCCTCGTATAAACTTGCAAATGCGCAAAGCAGATGGTTGCATATCACAACAAGTATTACGTTCTATATTGCTATTAATAATCCATACTTCTTCATAATTTCCTTCACAAAGTTGCAGTTGTGCCCCTTCGCTCTCATCACATCCCCCAACAATATAACTAGTCTCATACAAACTTCCATCACAATTCACTTCTTGGATATCATAAAATCCTGGAGTTAAACCATACAATGTGGCACAGAAATCATTCTCTTCACAAAGTGTGATACACTCATCATGTTCATCGGATATAATAGACACTTGAAACTCTTCAAAACAACTTGGTTTATTTAATTCTCCACAATTGTTACGAACGTATTTTTCAATGGTCAGCTGTGTATCCATTCGCTCTTCATTACAGATATGCAAAATATTTGTACCTGGCATCAATTCAAATAATGTACTCGTTGTTTCTTCTTGTTCATTCAAACGATAAAACGCTCTATAATCACAATATTCAAATTCCTCAATGTGATATACACCTGCACATAAATCTTCTACAGATGCACAAAACCCATTATGAACATTCAACTTCACAAATTTCTCATAACAATCACTTCTAGTAATGCGAATTAAAAATTCCATATCCTCGCATGGTTTCTTTGGATTTCCTCTACGATCACGCAAAGATTTACTAATTTGTAAATATGCTTTTGATAATCTTCGATTGATGATATGAAGCGTGCGGTGTGAATGTTGTTCATCAAACATCACGGTCGCATAATCACTCTCCATTTCTTCATCGTCTACTCGATAGGTAACCTCATACATATCCCCGTTGATCATTTGGGTACCACATTCATCCACCTGTGAAATACGGTATTGCATAGCCCCCATATTGTTCAGCGTCATCTTTCCGATACCACTTTGTTCATCAATGTTGATTTCTGCATGTGTACACTCATTTTGTGAATGACAAATTTTCACAAAATGCTTTGCCTGATTCTTCCATGGACTTCCATCATCATTTACTTCTTCCACGATGATATCCATCGTTCCCTTTACATTACATGGCTCAGGCTGAATGGTTTCAAGTAAATGCATTTGAAACCTGCTGGCAAAGACTTCCTTTAAGTGTTTGCTCATCTTTATCCTCCTTCTTATATAAGCCTATTTTTTTTCTTATACATTCTAGTATATGAGCCCACTTAAAAATTGTGTTACTTTATTGAAAAAGCCTTTATTTATGTAAATAAAGGCTCAGGCTGTTGACAAAGAAGTCGACAGCTTTTTTAAAATATGTTAAAATAAATAAGGCAGTAAGATGACTACTCAACCTAAAACATGTGGCTCTTACTGCCTTTTGTTATGAAAAAAATGGTATAATATGTATAGGTTGAGTAGGAGAATATACATATGGCAATGACAAGAAGAAGTAGTAAGCATGATAGTATAATTTTAAATACAATAGAAGATTTAGTACCGCAAGATCACGATGTTAGAAAACTAGATTCCTGTATAGAGTGGGATTTCATATATCCCTTAGTGAAAGAGTTATACAGTGATTTTGGCAGACCTAGCATTGATCCTGTGGTGCTTTTTAAAATGGTTTTTATTAATATAATTTTTGGTGTTCACTCGATGCGGAAGACGTGTAGGGAAATACAAGTCAATTTAGCATATCGTTGGTTTCTAGGCATTTCTATGGATGAGGAAGTACCTAATTATTCAACATGGAGTCAAAATTATATCAGAAGATATGGGGATAGTGATGTATTTGAACAGATATTCGACCAAATATTAAAACAAGCTATGGGCTATGGATTCGTTGATATGGAAACCGTATTTGGAGATTCAACACATCAAAAAGCAAATGCGAATAAAAACAAGAGTATTGATAAGGAAGTTGAAATCATCAAAAAAGTCTATGAAGATGAACTATTAGATGAAATAAACAAAGATCGAGAGGCACATGGAAAAAAACCATTAAAAGCAAATGAGAAAGAAGAGTTTAATTTTGATGAAGCAAGCGGAAAACTCAAAAGAGACATCGAAACCAAGCATATCAAGGTAAGTAAAACAGATGAAGAAAGTGGTTGTTTTCATAAAGGTGAAAAAGAAAAATGTTTTGCATATTCACATCAAACATTCTGTGATAAGAATGGATTTGTAGTATTGAGCCTATGCGTTCCTGGTAATGTACATGATAGCGTATCCTTCTTTCCAGCCTACCATGTATTGAATGAAAAATACAAAGATCAAATTAAAAATCTCTGCTTAGATGCAGGATACATTACACCAGCAATCTGTAAGACGATATTAGAACACCAACAAAAAATGTACGCACCCTATAAAAGACCAATGACAAAAAAGGGGTTCTTCAAAAAATATGAATATGTTTATGATGAAGTCTACGACTGCTATATATGCCCAAATATCAAACTGCTGGAATACAGTATCACCAACAAATTAGGCTACAAAGAATATAAATCAAATCCGGAAGATTGTAAGGATTGTCCATTCTTGAAGAAGTGTACCCAATCAAAGAATCATCAAAAAGTAGTCACCCGTCATGTATGGGAAGAATATCGAGAAGAAGTAATGGATGAGATACGACATACACCAGAGTGGAAGAAATTATACCCATTGAGGAAGGAAAGCATTGAACGAGTATTTGGAGATTGTAAGGAACATCACAACCTAAGATATACAAGATTACGAGGTTTGGAAAAGAATCAGCATCAAGCGCTGATGATTTTTGCATGTCATAATCTAAAAAGAATGGCAAGGTGGAGTTGGAAAACTTCATCGGATACGATGCATAATTGGCTAAAAATGATGATTTCTCTCTATAAAACAAAAAAAAGAAAAGCAGTACTCGCTATGGGTACCACTTTGTCAACAATCTGAGCCTTTATTTATGTAAATAAAGGCTCCAAATAAATATCGATTTCTTTCTCATCTTCACGATGAATAAACTCCATACAAATGCAGATGGAATGTTGTTCTACCATAATCATAAAGGAAATAGGTGCACCTCGCACTTCCATGTCATCACCTACACCATACTATGTCATAGGTTAGATTTTGATATCCTCATCGTATGCACATAACATTCCCATATAATAATATACCAAAACACTACACATAAGAACGCCATAGATAACACTTACCAAAACTGGTCCCCACATATTAACATTTTCAAAGGCAAACGCAACATACGTCCCCGCAAATGCAAACGGATTAGAACTAATCATAATATCATGCACAAGTAACATTGGCACAAAATTACTACCTATCCCAAAGAAGACATCCATTATCAAATTATATAGCATCGCAACAAGTGCCAATGTCAACAAAGCATAAAAGCAGAACTGATAATGTTTCAATACTTTCTTTGTAGCTTTCCAAAGGATAACGAATGGATTTTTCTCTCCATCAAAAAGATAAAAAAAGGAAAAGGTCTGAACAGGAATATAGAATATAGCCAAGAGTGTACAAACCACGCTCATTACGGAAGTTAAAGAGGATGCGTATTGTAAAAGAGCCATAGAGCCCCATGCACTTCCTATCATAATTAGAAAGAATACACTTTGTAAGAAAAAGTATGGAAGTACATATGGTTTCATAGAATGTGGTATCTCTATATCCCTTTTCTTATGAATGAATTGAAATAATAGAATCAAGTATATAAAGGAAGTCCCTAACACAAACACGTACAACGCAAAGTAATAGTAGTTAGAGAATGCACTGATATACACTATGGTATTAAAAAAAGACAATGCTAAGCTATATAACAAGGATGGTATGATTAACATAAGCGTTAATTTTATACGATTTCCTTTTAGATTTGTGAAATTGATAAATTCATGTATTGTTTTCATAGTTACCTCTTCATTTATAAATCTTGAATGCTTTGGATATGTTGGCTAATCCAATAATGTACAAAGCTATCTTCATGTTTGATGATACCACCTACTCGCTCACACAGTTTTCTGCTAGCGTCATTGTTATATTCACAACAAAGTAAGATATCTTCCATGTGGTATTGCGTATGTGCTTCTTGTATCAACGCTTGTAATGCAAGGGATGCATATCCTTGTTTACGAAAATTTTGCATAATGCAAATACCGATGTGTCCACTATCTGCATATAAAGCTTGTGAAAGTTCCTTCTTTAAGGTCGCAATACCAATCGGTTGATTATCCAATAAAACCCAATACGTCATATGAGGAAGAACATGTTTATTAAGAGCGTGTACACTATGTTTATGAATCCACTCTTTTACATGGTCTTCTTGATCATCGTTTAGTGTCAAGAATGTAAAGGGATTGTGTTCTCGTACCAGTTCCTTTAAACAAAAGATATAAGCTTCTTCTTGTTCATTGTGCAATTGTTTGATAGTAACCTTCATATCCAACCTCAACCCTTAGGATGCTTTCGTAGTAGATCCTTGTGGAATGGTCGTATCATCATTGTATAGTTTTGCTAAATACGTATAAAGTGGTAAACAACAAGCGTATAAACCTGAATAATATACTAGATTTACAAGTGTAATTAAAATCGCAGAAGTTACACTGATATTAGCCCCTACAATAAGACCTGGTAAAATCGCACCTGCATAAAGACTATCACTTAATATCATATTGGTAAGTCTAGGTACAAATGATTGTCCTAACAAATACCAAATCATCAAACATAAGGCAGCCATAAACACTTCTCCAATATGGTCTTTCATCACTTGTACACTCACGCTCAATACTTGTCCAAATTTTCCTCTATCATAAATCCCATATGCAATCAACGCATTCCAAGCCATAAAGAATGCATATACAAGGGTATACAGAATCAGATATAAAAATGTAATACTTCCTAAGAATGCACATAACACATTCACTAGTATTTGTAATATGCTTAAAAGCAAACCCATAGCAATAAAGAGTCCAATCCTAGATATCCCAAAGCGGATATCCGCGAAGCGAAAGGGTTCATTACGTACTGCCTTAATAAATAAAAACATTACGATATAATTTGCCAGTATATTTAATAAAGACAGGAAGAAGGATACGATAGAATACGTAGATCCACTTACATCCATAGCAAGTTGTAACCCTTCCATGTATAACATAATGCTAAGAGATACTCCAAACAACGCTAGAAAGATTTTTAACCCTCTTCCTTTCAATATATCTTTTGTATGAAAAAATACAACTCGTAATAGTTCCATAAATAAAATCTCCTTTTTTTAACATGTTTGATTATAACATAACACCCAACAAGAAGAAAGCAGCACCTCTCATAAAGCGTGCTGCTCATTACTCGTTTTTTGACATGCCTCATCCGCATATTGTGCAAAGTATTGTTCAATCTTTTTTCTACCTAAACATTTCAATTGATACGTTTGGTTGTTTTTTAAGATAATATTAAGTACATCTAAATCTTTACGTGTACTTGTGATTTCCCAATGATAAATATCTTCCCAAAATAATAAGAAACATTCATCATTTCCATTGTTCAAATAAAAGACAGCGTGTGTATCATAGAAATCGATCAATAACATATCTTTTACAAAGAGTAGGTAGTAACAAAAAATGACGGATATAACAATGCCAACAATAAAGAAGCGTGTACATAGAAGCGCAATTCCAAAGCATAAAAATAAAAGAATAAAGCCGTATGGCTTCGCTTTGATCTGTGCAATCTTATGTCCACTGGTTGGTAAATTCCTGATTTTCAGTATCTTGCTTCTTACATTCACATAGGCACCTTCTTATCTAAAATTATTATATCTAAAAATAATTTATATTCAACAATATCACACAATTCCACTTATTTAGCCTATATATTTTGTTTATTTCCATGTATAATAAACAACATAAGAAAGGCAGTGATACCATGCTTGCATTATTAAAAACTATCAACGATATTGGAAAAGGTACATTCTTTAATTATGGTCTATTAGGCACCATAATCATAATGCTTATCTTTCTTTGTTCTACGTATATATTGATACGTATTTTATCTCGTATCATTAAGACAAAACAATTGGCAAATGAGAAATTTATTCTTCGTCTGGTAAAAATCGTACTTTATACGATTGCTATATATGCTTGTCTATCCTTATTAAAACCTTTTGAATCTGTACTCAGTAAGATATGGGGGAGTGCTGGTATTTTAGCTGTTGTATTTGGTTTAGCGGCTCAAGAAGCATTGGGTAATATGGTCAATGGATTACTAATTTCTACATTTAAGCCATTTCGTATCGGGGATTTGGTAAAAGTAAACAATGGAGAATATGAAGGATATGTCGCAGATATATCGTTGCGAGATACCGTCATTAAAACCTATGAGAATACGCGTATCATTATTCCTAACAGTGTCATGAACAAAGCTGTCTTGGAAAATGTGAGTCGCAGTGGGAATGCGAAAGGTAACTTTCTTATGTTGGAAATCGGTTATGAAAGTGATTTGGATAAAGCAATGTGTATCATACAAGAAGAAGTGATGCGACATCCAAATTATCAAGACGCAAGAACTCCAGAGGATATTGCGAACTGCATCCCTCCTGTCATTGTACGTGTCATTGACTTTAATGAATCTGGATTACAGTTACGTACGACGATTTATTCAAAGAATAACGCGGAAGGATTTGCCATGTTATCGGATTTGCGTATCTCCATAAAAAAACGTTTCGATCAAGAAGGCATTAGTTTTCCTTACCCACATCGAACCGTTGTCATGAAATAACAAGCAAAAAGGATTCCAAGGAATCCTTTTTCATTTACTTCGTTTTCGTTTTTGATTTGCGAACGCTTTTGTCATGGTTTCCACTACGACGAGAAGATTTCTCTTTCGCAGGAGCACTTCCACGACTCTTACCATCGTCTTTTGAACGACGACGTTCTCCACCACTGTTGCGATCTCCTCTAGAACGATCTCCTCTTGGACGATCCCCTCTTGGACGATCACCACGATCTCCGCCAGATGATCTACGTTTTGGAGCGCTATCGATTTCAACCATTACTTCTTGTCCACGAATATGGCTTCTTTGCATACCTGTTAAGACAGCATCCACCTTATTTGCTTCAATATCTACTAAGGTAAAGCTAGGACGTACATCAATACGACCGATTGCTTTGCTTGTTAGACTAGTTTCTTCTGCAATTGCTGCTACGATATTACCAGGTTTTACACCATGTGAGCGACCAATGCTGAATTTTAATGTAACTGCATCGAAGTCAGAAGCGTAACGTTTTGCATTTTCTTCTTCTTCAATATCAATAATCTCATTCTTGTATGCCATAGAAATTAAAGCAGATAAAATATTTTCTACTGCAATTCCTTCCGCAATCAATTCATTTGCAATTTCCATGCTTTCTTCTGTAATACCTTCATTACAAGCCAATTTTACAGACTCTATGTAGGCATTGCGGTTTGCTGCCATCAGTTGTGCTGATGTTGGAAGTGCATGACGAGCGATATTTGTTTTTGTATAACGGATGATATCACGGATTGCATTACGTTGTTTACCACCACTGATTAAAGTAACGGCAACACCTTTTTTACCTGCTCTACCCGTTCTTCCTACACGATGAATATAGTACTCATTGTCTTGAGGAATATCAAAGTTTACAACCAAATCAATATCATCTACATCGATTCCACGAGCCGCAACATCTGTTGCGATTAAGATTTGGAATTTTCCAGAACGGAATTGTTCCATTACTCTTGTACGGAATTCTTGTTTCATATCTCCATGAAGAGATAATGCTTTGATATCGTGATTGTTTAATTCCGTGCTTAATTCATCTACCATTCTCTTTGTATTACAGAAGATCATACAAAGTTCTGGATCATAATGATTTAAAAGAACGCGTAATGCATTGTTCTTCTTTCCACGTGGTGTTTCATAATACACCTGTTCTACAGTATCGATTGTACGCTGTGCAGATTTGATTTCCACCATAACAGGATCATTTTGAAACTGTTTTGTAATTCTTAAGATTGCCTCTGGCCATGTTGCAGAGAACAGAATGGTTTGATGTTGGTTACCTTCTGGCATAGAACTTAAGATTTCTTCGATATCTTCTTTAAATCCCATGTTTAACATTTCATCGGCTTCATCTAGGATTACCATTTTTGTATCCGCAAGTTTTAATGTCTTACGATTTAAATGATCCATGATTCTTCCTGGTGTACCTACAACAATCCCACATCCTCTTTTCAATAATTGGATTTGGCGATCAATTGGCTGTCCTCCATAAATAGGAACGATTTTAACGCCCTCTTTATATTTGGAAAACTTTCTTAATTCAGTTGCTACTTGTGTAACTAATTCTCTTGTTGGACAAATAATCAGAGCATTCGGGTTTTTATTACCCACGCAAACTTTTTCGATTGCCGGGATACCAAATGCCGCTGTCTTACCTGTTCCTGTATTGGAACGACCCAGAACATCTTTGCCATCCATAATACATGGAATGGACTGTGCCTGAATGTCGGTTGCATTTTCATATCCCATCTCCTCAACAGCCTTCATAATCTCGCTGCTGATGTTTAATTCATTAAATTTTGTCATTGCTACCTTCTTTCTATATATATGACAAGTAAAGCTTCATAAATAACTTAGTAAGTTTACCACACGTTCATATCTTCGTCAATTTATTTATTTTTATAAGTAGAAAATGAAAAATATATCAACACATAATAAATAAAGCCCCACAAGAGGACTTTATTTATTAGATCATAGGGATTCATGAGCGTCTATACAGATACAGGGATAGTGTTTATCTATATATTGCCATAGTTATCATAGAAAACTTTCTATACGAAACCTGTCGAAATATTGTTATTGTGCTTCTTTTTCATGGATAAAAGGCTGGATTGCTTTTTGAAAGTCTTCATAAAGAACGAATTGAATACCATCCTCTTCATACGCTACATAATATTTTCCTCGACTATCATAGATGACTTCATATGGACTTTCTTTCACCAACACACATGTTATATGCACTTTATATCTTGTTTTATTGTTGTTGACCAAATGATCTTCGTATACATAATGTGTATTTATATAGAGAGGGTAATCGATCCCATCTATATGTATTTCACCTTTTTCTATATCATCCAAGAAGAAATCCGTTTGTGTTAGTTCCACAAACTTATCCGCAAAGGTTACTTGTGCTTGTTTTAAAACTTCAGATTCTATTAAATTAAGTATTTTCATAAGGACACCTCGTTCCTATATTATAGCATGTAAACTTCTCTATGCATCACACAATTTAACATAAATAATACATTATACTACCGTATACATTTTGTATACTTTGTTCAGCAAGAGAATACTTGCTGGTATGAGAATTCTTAATGTAAGAATTCGTTCATACTTCTTCCCTTTCAATAATTTATAATTAGTTTTACAAAAAAGGCACTTCCCCCCAAGTGCTTTTTTTGTACCTCTTTGTATCACACAAAGTACATTACAGCATATAGAAAAACACATAATTTACCATGGTTTCTACAAACTTAAACGACAACATTATTATATACTGTAATCAGCAAGTAGCTAATACTTGCCAAGTATGAATATTCCCCCCAAAAATAAACTCATACTTTCTCCCTTTCAAAATAATAATAATACTTAGAAAAAGGCACTTTCCCCAAGAGTGCCTTTTTCATTGTACATATACACACTATAAGAGGATGAATGTCCTCTTATAGTGCTGCGTTTAATTCGCTAGCTAATTGTGGTTTTGGTGTAAAACCTTGTAGCTGTTTTACCGCTTTTCCATCTTTGAAAATAATCATAGTAGGAACAGACATAATACCAAATTGCATAGCCAATGCTTGATCTTGATCAACATCTACTTTCACAATTTCTACTTTTCCAGCAAATTCACTAGATAAATCTTCAAGTACAGGTGCTAACATCTTACAAGGTCCGCACCAAGTCGCAAAAAAATCTACTAAAACAACACCATGTTGAATTGTTTCTTCGAAGTTCTCTTTATTTATAATTTTCATATAAGCTACCTCCATTTACGTTAACAGTATATCACAATGTATGCTACGTATACATGAATATGCTCATAAATCAAAATGTCTTTGTAAAGTTTTCGCAACGCCTTCTTCTTCGTTGCTTTCGCACACTTCTTTTGCAATTTCTTTAAGACCGGCAAATGCATTTTTCATAGCGACACCCATCCCTACAAAAGCAATCATTTCCATATCGTTTTCCCCATCTCCAAAAGCCATCATTTCTTCTACTTTAATACCAAGACGCTCTCCAACGATTTTTAAGCCATGGGCTTTGCTTACACCCAAAGGCATGACTTCAATCCAACGTGGGGTGGTTAACCCAACCCAATATCGGCCTTTTAAGTCTTTCCTTGCCTGTTCCATAACGTTCGCTATCACATCTTCATGATAAGTTACACTTATTTTGTTCGCGCACTCTTGAATTTCTTCTGGTGTTTGAATATGAAAATGTCTTGGATACCCTTGACGATTATCATACAACAATTCAAATGGCCCAGGTGTCCAAGGAAAGTCATCTGGAAGATTATGAACCTTACGATACTCCGCTTTTTCTTGATAAATAGCTTCGCTCATATAATCGTACATACCATCATCCAAATGTGATAATATTTCTACATTCCACTTCATAAAATAATGGAAGAGTTCATGTATTTGAGGTACTTCCATTTGAGATAATCGTTCACGTTTTCCCTGTTGAACATCATAAATGGCACTCCCGTTGATTTCCACAAGGTAGCCGCCATACCTATCCATTTCTAATTCCAATGCATGTTTCATAAGTCGACTATAACTTCTTCCACTTGCTAGCACCAAACGTATCCCTTTACGCTGTAATGCCATTAAGACTTCTTTTGTCTTTGGCAGGATTTCATTATTTTGCGTTAATAATGTTCCATCCATGTCCATTGCTATTAGTTTTATCATTCTATCACCTGAGCGAATTATATCATTTCCACTCACAAAAGAAAAGATGACGCTGTGATATAGTCGTGCTATAATTTTGTCATATGAGGTGATGAAATGAGCAATGAAAAGACAAATGCCATGCGCATTTTAGACAAAGCAAAACTTTCCTATGAGGTATTATCTTAACCACATGGAAAGGATGCAGTCGATGGTATGCAGGTGGCATCCATCCTTCAACAGGATCCTAGTACTGTATTTAAGACCTTGGTAACACTATCAAACACAAAGGAATATCTTGTATTTGTAGTGCCTGTTGCATATGAATTAGATTTAAAGAAGGGCGCAAAAGTCGCTGGTGTAAAACACATTGAAATGATACATGTGAAAGATATCCAAAAGATAACTGGTTATATACGTGGAGGTTGTTCTCCTATTGGTATGAAAAAAGCATATCGTACCTTTTTTCATGAAAGTTGCCTATCGTATTCCCACATTATGTTTAGTGCAGGTAAGATTGGATTACAATTGAAAATGCATCCACAGGATGTCATCACCCTTATCGATGCACATACCAGTGATATTATCCGTTCGCTATAAGCAAAAGAAAAGCATTTGAAGAAATCACTCAAATGCTTTTTTAGTTCTCATATGTAAGATATTTATCGAGTGCTTTTACAATTCCTTGATTCTCATTGGTATCTGTTACATCAAAGGCAACACGTTTTAAGCTTTCCATGGCATTTCCCATTGCGATTCCATACTTTACAGTACGTATCATTTCCATATCATTTTCCGCATCTCCAAAAGCCATCATTTCATCCGTTGTAATGCCTAGCTCTTTTCCAATCCTTAACAAAGCACTTGCTTTGCTAACACCCTTTGGCATAACTTCGATCCAAGCAGGTCCTACTTCTAATATATCGTATTCTGCTAAATCTTTACGTATTTGAGACAAATGCTTCTTAAAAAAGGATGCTGTTTGAATCAATACAAACTTATTGATATCTTGTGTAATCTTATATTCTGTATCATGAATGGATAAGAAACGACGTTTTCCTTGATTGAATCCATAATCCATAGGATGTCCTACTAATAAAGAACGTACTTTCTTTAACATCTTCAAACGTGTACTTATGAAATCATAATGATCATATCCACAACAGCTGATACATTCAAAATTATATTTCTTTGCTAGACGATTGATTTTATACGCATCTTGTTCACCAAAGACTTTATCCACAAAGTATTCTTTCTTATGAAAATCATAAATGATTTGTCCATTTACACCTGCTACATAGTTATTCCCAATATGCTCTAACTGTAAAGGTTTGTACACAAACTCAATACCACCCTTATCGCGTCCCGTAGCTATTACAATGACAATTCCACGTTGAGAAGCTTCAATCAAACGCTTCTTTGTTTCTTCATCTATTATTTTCTCTTTTGTTAATAATGTTCCATCTAAATCCAGCGCTATTAATTTTATACTCATATCCCATCCTCTTTCCACTTCATAATTATAACGGATATAGAAAAAAAGTAAACCAAAATGGTCTACTTCCTTATCTTATAATTTTGCTGCTGCAGCTTCATCCACAATTACTACAACATCTTTATGGTTCTGTAAAACGGATGCTGGACATGCTTCATCAACAGCTCCATTTACCATTGCCGCAACTGCGTCTGCTTTGTTAGCGCCACTTGCCACTAATAAAATTTTGTTTGCTTTCATGATTGTCGCAATACCCATTGTAATCGCATGAGTAGGCACTTTGTTCATATCATCTTCAAAGAAACGTGCATTGTCTTGACGTGTTTTCTCTGTTAATTCTACGATGTGAGTTTCTTCGCTGAATGGAGTTCCTGGTTCGTTAAAACCAATGTGACCATTCCCACCGATTCCTAATACTTGTACATCTACGCTTACATTTTCCATTGCTTTTTCGTATGCTTCACAATCTTCTTTTGTACTTCCAAATGGTACATGAATTTTATCTTCTGGAAGATTGATTCCATGGAATAAATTTTCATGCATGAATGTCCAATATGACTGTTCATGATTACGATCGATTCCTACATATTCATCAAGATTGAAAGACTGACAAGCCGCATAGCTTGTTCCATTTTCTTTATGATCTTTGATCATGTTTTCATAAAGCCCAATAGGACTAGATCCTGTAGCCAACCCAAGAACTGCATCTTTCTTATTTGTAACAACTTCTTTCATTACATTGAATGCTTCTTTGCTTACTTCTTCGTAATTTTTTACTTTGATTACTTTCATTTCAAGTCTCCTCCTGCTATTACACGTACTTATTATACCTCTAATTCATAGGCATGTGAAGTCTTTTAAAGCTAGTTATTAGTAATTTTACAATTCTTAATGAATCATAATCGTGTGATATTCTTTGTGTTTTTTAAAGCTAGAAAACTTCAATTGTATATGCAGTTGTAAATGTTTTATTAGGAGATAATATCATGGTACCTTCACGATGATAGAAATCTACATCCACTTTACTAAAATCTCCATGTCCATACCAAGGTTCAATACAAATAAATGGTGCCCCTTGTTTTGCGGTCCATATCGCGATGTATGGATATCCACTCAAGGATACATGCACACCATGTCCTTGTTTCCCTTCTAAAGTCATATAAGAACTCTTTGGGTGTTTATAGACAAGGGTCGCATACTTTTCAATTAAATCATAGTCACAAGGAATCTCTTGTAGTTGTATTTTTTCTAATGTATACGGAGTTTCTTTTTTCGGATCAAAGATCAATTGTTCAAAATCTTCAGGGCTTGAAAACTTTAACGTATAATCCTCAAAGTTTTCATCGCTGGTAAGAGGACAATTAAATCCTGGATGTAATCCAAAGGTAAATGGCATCTCTTGATCCCCTGTATTTGTAATGCGATACGTAATCGTTAAACGATTATCCTGTAAACGATAACTGATCTCATAATGAAATGGGAATGGATATTTTGCAAGCGTATCTTCATCACTACACAATTCCATAATGACTTCTTCGCCATCATCCTTAACACATGTTAAATCCAATCCACGAATCAATCCGTGATTATTCATCGCATATTCTTTTCCATCGATTTCATATGTTTTTGAGAATGTATTACCAATGATAGGAAATAAACTAGGATTCTTACCAGACCAGTTTGCTTCATCTCCTTGCCACATATATTGTATCCCTGTTTGTTTATCTGTAAAACTTTGAATTTCTCCACCTTTGTTCACAAAGGTAACTTCATAACGATCATTCTGTAATTTCATTTCATTGTCCTCCTTGAATTTCAGAATAAATGCAATTCTTCACAAATCTTATAAACGCCATCTTCATCAATATGTCCACAAACAATATCAGCAGCTTCTTTTGCCTTAGGATTTCCATTTCCCATCGCAATTCCAAGTCCCGCTTCTTGTAACATAATCACGTCATTTGCACCATCACCAAAACATGCCACTTCTTCCATATCAATTCCCCAATGCTCACACAACTTTTTAACTCCAATACTCTTATCAATTCCATACGCTGTAATTTCAAATGTTCCACTGCTATGTTTTACAATGGCACAACGATCCAATTGTTGGCGTAGTTTCTTTTCTTGTTCATCATTTTCGATATACGCTAACATATTGAAAACATCTTCCCCTTCATATGTTTTGACTTTTGGTATATTTAAGTATAAACGAAAGAACTCATCTTCAATGCGCCATGTGCTTTTACGATCAAAATAATCTCCATTCATGGTCGAATAACGCATTGTAAATCCTTCTTCTTCAGAGAGCTTTACAAGTTTTTCTACTTGTAAGGGATGTATGGGGTGTTGATCAATGCAGGTATCTTTCGCAAGCACAAGTGCTCCCCCATCAAATATCTTCGCATCAAAGTCAAAAGAGCGAAAAAAGGATGGAAGATTATCAAGTTCACAACGACAACGACTTGTCGCGACTGCGATTTTATATCCTTTTTCTTTCAACTTCGTTAGTGCTTGTTTTGTACTTTCTGGTAAATCATGATTTTGATGAGAATACATTGTAGAATCTACATCAAAAAAAATTGCCTTTATTTGTTTCATAGCGAACCCTCATTTCAAGTTCTATTATATCTTAAATCAAAGGGGTACACAAACAAAAAAGATGTCTTGGGGAAACATCTTCTTTGTATATTATCATTTATGAAAGGGAGAAAGTATGAAAAATTTTTGAGGGAGTATTTCATACATGCAAGTTGTTCTTTACTTGCACCTTTAGTATACGAAAATAATTCATTTTAAATATGTCGAAATTATGTTAGATTATGTGGATATGAGTTTATAAAAGAGCTGATTTCTCAGCTCTTCATCGTTCTTAAAATGCTTGTTTTCCTCTGATATAAGTCATCTCTACAGAATAATCATCATTCAAGACAACGATATCTGCATCATGTCCTGCAACAATCTTTCCCTTACGATCATCTACACCTAATAATCTTGCTGGATTTAAGGTACAAGAATTGATTGCATAATCCCATGGAATCATTGCTTTTTCTACCAATACTTGAAGACCCTGGTTCACTTTTAGCGTTGAACCTGCTAAGTTCTTTGTAGATGTAAGATGTGCACTTCCATCCGCATATAACTCAATTTCATTTCCACCGAATAATACTTTTGTCCCTACTGGTAATCCTTTTACCATTAAGGCATCTGTAATCATGATGGTATAGTCTCTTCCCTTCGCCATAAACAAATCATTTAATGCCGCAAGTTCTGAGTGATTTCCATCACAGATGACTTCTCCATACGTATCGCGAAAGCGCATTGCTGCTCCTACCAAACCTGGTTTACGGTGATGGAATGCAGTCATACCATTAAAGATATGTGTCATAGATTTTGCGCCATTCGCAATCCCCATGCTTGCTTCTTCATACGTAGCTGCAGAATGTCCCATACTAACTACTACACCATTGGCTGCACAATATTTTGTTAACGCAAAATCATCATCTTGTTCAGTTGCCATTGTAATAATTTTAATCAATCCATCCGCAGCATCTTGATAACGTTTGAATTGTTCGACACTTGGTTTTGCGATAAATTGTTCTGGTTGTGCTCCTTTGTATACCATATCAAGATATGGTCCTTCAAAGTGAATACCCAATATTTCTGCACCTTCATATCCATCTTTTACTACTTTTGCAACATTCTTCACAGCGTTTGTAAGAACTTCTTCACTTTGTGTAATAGTTGTTGGAAGAATACCCGTAACACCTTCTTCTGTAATATTTTTCATCCAGTTACGAAGCCCTTCTTCTGTTGCATCGTTTGTATCATATCCATAAGCACCATGTGTGTGAATATCAATGAACCCTGGTACTATTCTTCTGTTTCCATAATCTTTATCTGCTGGTTTTGTACCATACGCTAAGACGTTTTTAATCTTTCCGTCTTCGATTTCAACTTGTGCTTCTAAAAATTGTCCTAAAACCCAAACTCTCTTACTTTGTATAATCATCTAGAGTTCCTCCTTGTTTATTACTTTTATTATACTCCCCATACTCCTTTTTTTAAACGCAAATGCAAGTTTATTTTTAAATAAGATACGCTTTTCGTTAAAAAATGCAAAAGATGACAAATCAACACTATTATTTATCATAAAATTCACAGTACATTCTTGTTTTTAAATCCTTTCTTCAAGGCTCGTGAATTCCTTATCAAATAAGTGGACAAGTGAGGGTTATCATATTAAAATAATAGAAGAGGTGAGTTCATATGAGAAAAGCAATACAAATAAAAGAAAATATGTACTGGGTTGGTGTTCATGATTTTAACTGTCGTCATTTTCATGGAGATTTATTCCCTATATCAGAAGGTACTAGTTACAATGCCTATCTAATCGTGGATGAAGAAATAACCCTAATTGATACAGTAGAAGAAGAATTTTTTGATGTGATGATGGAACGTGTTCGCTCAGTTATTCAAGATAAGCCAATTGACAATGTGATTGTACAACATGCGGAACCAGATCACTCTGGTGGGTTTATGAAGCTAATGGAAGTTTACCCAAAGGCAAAGCCTTACGCAAGCAATGCTGGCGTTGGTATCATGTTAAAACAATACTTCAAAGATTATAACTATCACAAGGTAAAAAGTGGAGATACTTTGTGCACTGGAAAGAATACGTTAACCTTTGTGGAAATGCCTATGATTCATTGGCCTGACAATATGTTAACCTATGTAAAGGAACAAAAGATTGCATTCTCTAACGATGCCTTTGGACAACATATCGCAAGCTTTGATATCTTCGATGATGCACATGGTGTATCAAAATGTATTGATAAAGCAAAAGATTATTATGCGAACATCGTTATGCCATATGGTACACAAGTCGCAGGTAAATTAAAACAGATACAAGATATGGGAATTGAAATTGATATGATTGCCCCAGCACATGGAATCATTTGGAGAACTTACGTAAAAGAACTCATGGAAGCTTATCAAGAATTTGCGACATTTCAATCCGTAGATAAAGCAGTGATTGTTTATGAGAGTGTTTGGAAACATACACAAATGATGGCCGAGGCTTTAGCAGAAGGATTGGGAAGAAATGGTGTATGCGTAAAAGTATTCAAATGCTCACAGACTTCTCCAGCCGTTATCATGAAAGAATTACTAGACGCAAAAGTAATCTTAGTAGGAAGTGGAAACTACAACAATACCATGGCTTCTAGTATTGCAGGATTCATGGAACGTTTGATTAGCTGTAAAGTAAAAGGTAAAAAAGCGCTAGGATTTGGTTCCTATGGTTGGTTTAACGGGATTACCAAACAAATCAATGAACGCATTGAAAAAGCTGGTATTCCATTACTTAACGATAAGATTCTTGCGCAAAACTATACACCGAGTGAAGAAGATTTGGATGCTCTTGTTGAAGCAGGAAAAGAAATCGCAGAAGAAATCAAGAAGATGTAAAGCTACGAAAAAAAATCGTAGCTTTTTTTTCGTCCAATAATTGACCACCTAGTTTATTTGTGTTAAAATAGACCACGCAGTCAACTATTGGAGGTATATGATGAAACAAGCAGAAAAAAGCAAAGCAACATACGATAAAATATTGCACGCCGCAATTCTAGAGTTTGGAAGTAAAAGTTATGAAGGCGCTTCTTTAAATAATGTATGTAACGAATACAATATATCAAAAGGACTCATCTATCATAACTTTAAAAATAAAGATGATCTTTACTTACAATGTACAAGCGCATGTTTTCAAAAACTAAGTGATTATTTATCTCGAATAGACACCAATATAAAAGATGTGAATACGTATCTAAAGAACTACTTAAACTTACGTGTTCAGTTCTTTCATGAAAACCCTGCATATGGTCAATTCTTTTTCCACGCTATCTTACAACCACCAAAGCATTTGATCAATCAAATCAAAGATATACGAAAAGACTTCGATGCCTTCAATGTAATTCAATTCTCAAACATCTTACAACATGTCACTCTTCGTCAAGGGATCACACAAGAAGACTCCCTTATGTATTTCACCTACTTTCAAGATATGTTCCACAACGATTGGGGCAATAAAATATACGAAGGGGTTGATTTTGATACCCTCATGAAAGAACACGAAACAAAACTAGGAAAAATGATCGATATGTTATTATATGGAATCGTAAAGGAGAACACTACACATGAATCTACTCATCATTAGATTATTACTTTCTATCCTACTTGCCTTCTTTGTAGGAAAGCTTGTCTCAAAAATTAAACTCCCTGCTATTTTAGGATGGTTACTCACAGGAATGATGGTTGGTCCTCACGCTCTTTCCATCATCAACACCGATTTATTACAAACCTCATGGTATGAAACTCTTATTCATATATTAGAATGCAGTGTCGGACTATTAATTGGTACAGAATTGGTTTGGAAAAGAATTCGAGTTATGGGGAAACAAATCATCATCACAACCCTTACACAATCCCTTGGTACTTTCTTCTTTGTAAGTCTAGTCTTTGCTATCGTATTCTACTTCACAAACATCCCGCTTTATTTAGCACTTATCTTTGGAGGTATTGCTTTAGCCACAGCACCAGCTCCTGCTTTATCCGTTGTTAGAGAATTTAAAACGGATGGACCTGTTACGAAGACACTCATTCCTATGGCCGCATTAGATGATATGGTTGGCGTGATTGTGTTCTTTACTGTGATTTCCGTTGTGGCAACACGCGTATCAGATCAAAACATTCCTATCTATATGATTGTCTTAACTGTTCTACTTCCTATCCTCATTGGGATACTTCCAGGATTTATTGCAGGTCGTTTACTAAAGGAAGATAACAACAACACTACTTCTCTTACGTACTTAATCTTGACCTTACTCTTATGTGCTGGAATTGGGTTTGTATGTAATGAATATTTGATGCCCAAACCTGTATTAAACTTCATGTTGATGGGAATGTCATTTTCTACAACATTTGCTAACATGATTTCAGGCGAAAGATTAGATCAAATTATGGAAGCGTTCAATCCATTCTTGGGCTTCTCAATGATCATTGTTATTTTAAACTTAGGTGCTCCTTTGGATTATCACTTGATTTTTGGGGCAGGCTTATTTACCGCGATTTATATCCTATCAAGAGGTATAGGTAAATACGTTGGTGCTTACTTTGGCGCAAGTATTACCAACTCCCCTACCACCGTCAAGAAATATCTAGGATTTACTCTATTACCTCATTCTGGTGTATCTCTCGTCTTTACTGGTATTGCGGTATCAGTACTTAGTGTACCTGCATTTGAAAGCGCACAGATCGTGCAAGGGACGATTGCGGCAGCTGCCGTTATCAACGAAGTGATTGCGGTCATCATGGCAAAAAAAGGATTTGAATGGGCAGGAGAATTTCATGCCAAAGAAACAGAGTCATATGCAACAAACTTATGCGAATCAACATCAAGTTGATTCGTTTTTTTCTACTATTTATGTATTTTTCTTTTCATCATAAATAAAAGAGATACACTTCCAATGTATAAACTATGGAGTATATCTCTTTCTTTGTTTTATTTTTTATTGAAATATTTGTCGATAAGTTTTTGCATATCGCCATTATCTTTCATTTCTTGAATTGCTTTGTTGAATTCTTCTTTTAAAGATGATCCTTGTTTGAATGCCATTGCATTTCCTTCTAGAGCAGCAAGTCCTTCGATTTTGAAATATTTGAATTCAGCATCTTTTGCGGAGAATTCTTGAGCAACTGCTTTTTCTACAATAGCAGCGTCGTTATTTCCTTTGTTGATTTCTGCGATGATAGATGCATAGTCTTTTTTCGCATCTACTTTTGAACCAACATTATCTTGGAAATATGTTGCGGCTTCAAATTGAACAGTACCACTTTGACATCCAATTGTTTTACCAGCTAAATCATCTTGTGTCTTAATTCCACTTGCTTCTTTGTATAACAAGTAGTTTTGTGAATCTTCTCCTGAATAGTATACATCAGAGAAGTCTACTGATTTTTTTCTTTCTTTTGATGGAGTGATACCAGCGATGGCAATATCCGCTTTCCCTGTTTTGATAGATGGAATGATAGCATCAAAGTCAACGTCTTTGATTTCGATTTCATATCCAGCAATTTCAGCAGCTTGGTTCATCACATCAATATCAAAACCATATAAGTTTCCTTCTTTATCCAATTCTTCATATGGAGGGTAACCTGAATTTGTTAATACCACCAATTTGTCTTTTCCAGCTTCTTTTTCAGTGTCACTAGATCCACATCCTGTAACTAATAAACCTGCAATTAAAGCAATTCCTAATAATTTTTTCATCTTTCTTTCCTCCTGTTTTTATTAAATCATGTTTGATAAGAATTCTTTTGCTCTTCTCGTCTTTGGATTTTCAAAGAATTCTTCTGCTTTACTACATTCTTCAATGTTTCCCTTATCCATGTATATTACATAGTCTGCCACATGTTTTGCGAAATTCATTTCATGGGTAACTACGATCATGGTCATTCCTGTATGATTCAAATCTTGTAGAACCTTTAATACTTCACTTGTCATCTCTGGATCTAAGGCACTTGTTGGTTCATCAAACAATAGTACTTCAGGTTCCATGGCAAGCGCTCTAGCGATGGCACAGCGTTGTTTCTCTCCTCCACTTAACTGATGTGGATATGCATCTATACGATGTCCTAAACCTACTTTTTCAAGTAAGGCAACGCCTTTTTTATCTGCTTCTTCTTTGTTTAAGCCTTTTACTTTCTTTAACGCATACGTTACGTTATCTAATGCTTTCATATGTTCAAATAGATTGAAGTTTTGAAATACCATCCCAACCTTTTCACGTACTTGCGCAAGATTTGTGGAAGGATCATTAATTTTAATATCATTGAAATATACACCACCACTGGTTGGCTCTTCTAATAAATTTAAACAACGAATTAATGTGGATTTACCTCCACCACTACTTCCTATAATCGCATAGGTTTTAGAATCTTCAAAAGTGAAATTGACATCAAAGAGTACTTTTACAGTTTCACTATATTCTTTATATAGATTTTCAACTCTAATCATATTTCAACTTCCTTTCTATAAGTTTTCCCATAAAGCTTAGTACCTTATTCATTAAGTAGTAAGCGATGAATACCACCAACATTGGTTCAAACATAGAGTAGAACTTACTGTTTACTGCATTGTTGAAGTACATCATATCGTGTAAACCAATGACACTTACAATTGCAGTTTCCTTGGTAAGCGTGATAAATTCATTCACGACTGCAGGAAGTACATTACGGAAAGCAAGTGGTAAGATGATATCTTTTGCGATATCTGTTTTACTAACACCCAATGCTTTCGCTGCCTCTATCTGCCCTTTGTCGATGTTCTCTACACCAGCACGGATAATTTCTGATAAGTATGCTCCTGAGTTTAGAGAGAAAATAACAAACGCACTTACAAATGCGGAAATATTTAGTCCCGGAAATAAACTTGGTAATCCAAAATAGAAGAACGCAAGTTGAACATAGACTGGAGTTCCTCGAAATATATCGATATAACCAGCAACGATCTTTTCAAACAGGAATCCCTTTTTTCGTAAAAATACAGTCGCAAGACCAATGCTTGTCCCTAACAATGCCGCAATCAACGATAATGCTAGAATCAAAGGCATTCCACTGATGATTAATTGCCAGTAATCTTTGATAATTTCAAAATTAAAGCTCATATGATTCCCTCCTTTATACTAAGTATATAAAACAAAACGCCCTTGTATTAACTACAAGGACGTAAATTTACGCGGTACCACCTTATTTCTGATAACATTGTTATCAGCTCTCAACCCATGTAACGTATGGTATACGAAATTGTCTCAGGTTATCCTTTGCCAATTTAACTCCCAGACACGTTCACTACTTCCATCCTATTGCCTTTTCACCATTTGGCAACTCTCTATAAGGGCATCCATAGTTACTTCTTCTGTTCACTGTTTATGTACATTATTATACACACATGTAAGCAAATTGCAACCTATTTTTTTATTTTCATAAATTTTCAGTCTTGTAGGCAGTCAAAATATGGAGGTGATGTTCTAATACAAGAACTTCACAACGATAGTGTAACTTATGAAATATGTTCTTTAGTTTATCAATATGGGCGAAATATTCATCTTCTACCTCGATTTTTTCTTGTGGTGAACAAGTTTCCTTAAATACTTTTTCATCCTGTGCATCTTGAAACATAAAGTCACAGATGATAATCCTTCCATTGTTACATAAAACACGATCCATCTCTTGCACAGCTCTCACTTTTTCTTGGTCATTATTATGGTGAAATGCATAAGAAGAAACAACTGTAGAAAAGCTATTCTCTTTGAA
Source organism: Amedibacillus sp. YH-ame6 (assembly GCF_053848845.1). Taxonomy (NCBI): domain Bacteria; kingdom Bacillati; phylum Bacillota; class Erysipelotrichia; order Erysipelotrichales; family Erysipelotrichaceae; genus Amedibacillus; species Amedibacillus sp. YH-ame6. Next base: position 102,333 of record NZ_JBSPEZ010000006.1, on the reverse strand, counting down.
TGGAATGTTTCCATAGGTTCCTGTTCGTACAGGAATGTTTGGAAATTTTCGTTTTGTAATCATAAGCATTTTAATGGATTGATCAATGCCTGTAATTGGTTGTCTCTTAGCAATTCTTTGCGCAAGATTACCTGTACCAATACCTATCTCTAATACATGTCCATTCTCTTCACAAACAACTTGTGCACATGTATCCAATACCTCTTCGTAATGCTCATAAAACTTTAATCCATCACCAACTGGTTTATGTACATCTTCATCATAATGTTCTGCCCATGTATCGAAATCCCATTCATCTTCCCAGGAGTGTAGGGTTTGAAGTTGATCTGCGGTATTTTGTAATAGGGTTGTAATGACTTCTTGTTGATGTTCCTCGACTAACATTTCATCTAAACATTGATTGATTCCTTCACGTATTACACTAAGTTCTTTGATTTGCTGATTTAATGCGGCTTGTTGATGAAAAAAGAGTTCCACTGGATTTTTACTTTCTTCACCATATAGCATTTCTTTTATTTGAGCGATCGAAAAATCCATTTTACGATACAAACGTATAATCATAAGAATATGATAGTCTTGGATATCATAATTACGATAACTATTATCATCGCGTTTTGGAGATAAAAGTCCTTTCTTTTCATAGAAGCGAAGTACGTTTTCTTCCATACCCGCCATACTTGCTAATTCTTTTATTTTCATATAAACCACCTCCATATGTAGTATAAACCCTCGTCTTAGATGAAGGTCAATATAAAAAAAGATAAGTTTTGTATTAAACCTCTCATCTTTTGTTTATTGAAACTTGAAATCTTCTATAAATCTTTTAATATTTCTTTTCACTTGTTGATTATAAACCTTTATCTCATATCCATACAATTCTGCTAAATCAATAACTGACATCACTTGCCCTCCCACAAACATCGTGATTTAAATCTTTAAATTCCATATCTTTTGGAATAATTTCATCCATCTAATTACCTCCCTTCATTATACATAAGAGAATATCGGATAAAAATATTCCAAAATCACAAAATGTAATCTCAAAATAAAGCAAATCATCCCAAAATATTCCTTTATATTATCTCATCTCCCCATCAAAATATTCGATAAACTTTCGCATAGTCATAGAACAAGAATATTCTCCACTATAAGACACCAGACACTATAAGAACTCTTCTTTAAAATTCTTAAAATTACTGATATGCATTTACAAATGTATGTTTTATTATCTTTAGATTCAAATATTCATTTTGAATTTTTATTTGCTGTAAATCTTTGCTTTCTCAATAATGAAATGATATACTGATAATAAATATAGGGATTATCATTATGGGTTATGCATTATATACTATATATGTATTTGTAGGTATATAGTATATACGCAAAAAAAGGGAGGGAAGGAAAATTAAAATCTATAATTTTAATATAATGCCTTCAGGGCTTATATTCATTAAGCCTCATAAACCATATGATTACTTTAAGGAGGATATTGCTTTTATCTTTTCTATGCTTATCATATGTATCAATTCCATTTTCTAAATTGTATGCATCCACTAATTTAACATCTGAATATTTAAAAAATGTTAAAGAACAAATCCTTTTATTAGATGAAAATATTGATCCAAATGAATTAATATTTGATACTTATCTGCCACTTTATGATATAAATAACGATGAAAACTATACCTTAATACAGACCGGAAATCATGGCTATATAATTTCAAACGTCAATAATGGAGCTATTTCAGAATTTTCTCTTGCTAACAATAGTAATCCTTATGAAAAGTTTATGGATAAAATGTTGTATTATTATGGCCCTTTAAATTACATATATAAAGACGGAAATACTATGATAGACATTAACTCTAAAGAGCCTGTTACAAACTCTAAACTAAGAAGTGATGATAATTTGATAGAATTACAAGATAAAAATCGTAAGTTTTTAAATGAGGTTCCTCCTATTTCTGGAAAAACACGTGCTACAGCATCTTGGAGAGGGATTTCGGAAACAAGATTTTCAAGATATAACGGTACAAGTTGGAGAAACACTTCAAATGTATGTGGCCCTATCGCAGCATCAATAATGCTAGCATACTATGATGATTATATTGGGTATGATTTAATCCCTGATAGTATACGTAAAGTAAACAGTACCTCTCCTGGTTCTCTAATTACTAAAATGATTAGTGAAACTCCATTTTCGACCAATACTATACCAAATTTTGTTTCCACTGGAATAAGCGGTTTTATTAGTAAATATAGCCCTAACAAATATGTAAAGCCTACATTTACTCTTACAAACCCATTCTCCACCGTTGCTAATGAATGTTCTACTCTACGACCAATTTGTGTTGGTTTGTTAAACTCTAACGGCTCATCATATGGAAATCATTGGGTAACTGTGTACCAGTATTATGAAACAGGTATTTATACAGGATATTATAAATGCATAGATAATTGGGGTTTCTATAATAAACAAATTAGCAGTTCTTGGGCGATGGGAGCTGTGAAGGTTGGATATTAAAAAATCATTTATTTTATGAAAAAGCTAAAAAAAATTGAAAGTTACAAGGAGAGCAAATATGCAATTTTGTCATCAAGCAATGAAAACAAGGGCATTGATTTGTATCATCTCTATCTTATGCGTTTGTACAGCGTGTGGAAAACCCAGTGAAGTAAAGGCAAAAATGGGGAAGCAAACAGAGTGTCCTTCTAGTTTAAAAGGCAATGTACGCTATTTTAAAATGGAAGAGTTTTCTGACGCTTCCTGTCACATCATAAATGAAGACTATAAGCAAACAGGAGTACTGTTAGATAATAAGTTTGCTATTACGAATAATGTCTCAGATATATTTGTTAATAACAAAACAGCATCAGCTATTGCTACTCAACATTCATCGATTTCTTATGGAAGTCATACAATAGAAATCAAGTACTACCTATATGATGATTTACTGATTGATACTTCCAAAGAAATCATTGAAAAGCAAATATCTGGGCTTTCTGCTACCTACTATTTAAAAATGGGACATGATTATATCAATGGAACTGTTAGTCTTTATGACCTTGATTCTCGATATGAAAATTTCTCAGATATTCCAGAAGAAAATTTGAATAGCATTCATTTGGAAATAAAAAAAGCTCTTGATGCATATACAAATTTAAATACTACAAAATACTAAAACAAACTTTGAAATTTAAAAAGATATCTCCTATAGTTCATTCGTAATAAGTACAAATGAGTAGAGATATCTTTTTTTCTTTATTTTAGGAAACCTTCAACGATTACTTTTTCTGCTTCTTCACTATTTAAACCAAATGTTTGCAGTTTCAACAACTGGTCGTTATTAATTTTTCCAATGGCAGCCTCATGAATGATTTCTGCGTCCACATGATTTGCGGCAATTTCTGGAATACTGCTGATTTTTGCATGATCCATAATGATAGAATCACATTGTATGTGTGCACGTGATTTGTTGTTTCCAACGGCAATTGGATGAAAGGTTTGTATAGATTCATCTTTTCCAACAGAGCGTGAAACAATTTGAACCACACTATCTTCTCCATTTAAATGAACGGATACATCAGAGATTGCCTCTTGTTTCCCATGAGTCATAAGTTTTTCATTGATAACAAGTTTTGCATTTGTCCCGATGTATGCTTCTGTATTTCGTTTTGTAGAATCAACACCTTTGATTTGACTCATATCCATTTGTGCGAAAGAGCCTTCTTCCATATGAATGATGGTTTGTGGATTTAAAATACGTTCTCCACTTCCAGTTCCTTCACCATAATGCTTTTCTACATATTTGATTTTTGCGTTCTTCCCAATGTGGAATACATGAATCCCATCATGTTGAGAAGGATGACATCCATCGTTATGAATCCCACAACCAGCAATAATTTCTACATCTGCATTTTCTCCAATATAAAAATCATTGTACACAAGGTCGTTGATTCCTGAATCTGTTAAGATAACAGGAATATGTACATTTTCACCAATGGTATTTGGCGCAATGATGATATCGATTCCTGGTTTGTCTGTTTTTGCTTGAATTTTAATATTTTCTGTAGAATGTCGTTCTACTCCTTGTCCATTTTTGCGAAGGTTAAATGCACTTCCTGGCATAAATCCTTTAATATCCGCAATTGTATGTAGAAGTTCTTTTTCCATTTTTTCCATAAATTCACCTATTTCTTATATTCACAAGTATCAAACTCGCTCATTAACTGAGGTAGAATTTCATCCCTGTTTCCTTTTGATTTAATATGACCGCCTTCAATGATTACAATTTCATCCGCAAGTTGCATAATACGTTCTTGATGGGATATCAAAACAATGGATTGTTTTGAATCTTTTTGTAACTTTTGAAAGGTTTCTACAAGTTTGGCAAAGCTCCATAAATCAATACCAGCTTCTGGTTCATCGAAAATAGATAACTTTACTTCTCTAGCAAGTATGGTTGCGATTTCAATACGTTTTACCTCTCCACCAGATAAGCTAACGTCTACATCACGATCTAGATAATCTTTTGAACATAGCCCTACATCGCTTAAGAAGCTACAGCAACGTTCTTCATCTAAATCTTTGCCATGAGCTAAGGATAATAGTTTTCGTACGCTCATACCTTTGAAACGAGGTGGTTGTTGAAAGGCAAATGCAATCTTTCGTTTTGCTCGTTCATCAATGCTTAGTTCAGTAATATCTTCTCCATCAAAGAAAATCTTACCTTCACTTGGCTTTTCAATTCCCATGATGATTTTTGCTAGGGTAGATTTCCCTCCACCATTAGGTCCTGTTATGACTGTAAATTCATTGTCTTCAATTGTTAAATTGATATTTTCTAATATCTTTTTTCCCTCTACTTCAAAGGATATATTTTCTAATGTTAGCATACTAAAACTCCTTTTTCTATCAACGTCTGTTATTTTACCATAAATCGTGAAGAAAGCAAAACTATCCGTAGTTTGCACAAAAAAAGACGTATCTGTGAATTTCACAAATACGTCGATAAATTACTTCTTAGCGAAATAACGATCTAATAATCCCGCAAATGCTTTTCCATGGCGAGCTTCATCACGAGCCATTTCATGAACAGTGTCATGAATTGCGTCTAGGTTAGCCTCTTTTGCACGTTTCGCAAGGTCGAATTTACCTGCTGTCGCACCATTTTCAGCGTCCACTCTCATACGTAAGTTCTTCTCTGTAGAATCACTTAGTACTTCTCCTAATAATTCCGCAAATTTAGCCGCATGTTCTGCTTCTTCATAAGCTGCTTTTTCATAATACATACCGATTTCAGGATATCCTTCACGATGTGCAACACGTGCCATTGCTAAATACATACCAACTTCACTGCATTCACCTTCGAAGTTCATACGAAGATCATTCATAATATCTTCACTAGCACCTTGTGCTACACCTACAACGTGTTCTGCAGCCCAAGTCATTTCACCTTCTTGTTTTGTGAATTTATCTGCAGGTGCTTTACAGATAGGACACTGCGCAGGAGCTGCATCTCCTTCATATACATAACCACATACGTTACAAACAAATTTTTCCATTTTAAATTTTCCTCCTTGTTATAACTTTACGAATAAATTTTACAATAAACTTTATTTTAATGGAAATGATTTGCTCGAGAAAATTAAATTTCATTTTAGATGAAAAAAAGCATTTCTATAAGGATCAACCCCATGAAATACTCTTCTATTATTGTCTATAAATTGTATATCTATTTCTTCTAAAGTGTTACCATAGGATGCCTTGTATTCTCACTTGATTCTATATCTACTGTTCACAGTCCACGAATTCAATAGTAGAGAACGAAACATTACATTTGTAATACTAAGAACTTCGTGATTTGTATTGTTCTAATTTGCTTCAATTATATGAATTAAAGTTTCGCTTCGTATTCTTTTCTAATAGTTTCGTATTGTTTTTGATTTTCTTCCTTACGACGATGCAAAGAAGTTACTATTTTCTTTACATCCTGAAAAAAAGAATGTACATTGTCTCTCGCTTTTTCAATTTTGTTTTGTACCATAAAGTCAGAGAAAATATTATCAAACACTATATCAAACATTTCTAGCCCTACACTGATGGAGATATTAGAAAGTTCCTGTGCCTGTACATCTTTTAATTCCTTTTGAAAACGTTGAACACTTACTTGTACAGCTGCGATTTTATCTTGTGCATCGTTGATTTTAGAATGTTTGACCATAGAAGAAATCAAATCTCCTCCAAAGATATCAAACATTCCCCAATTGCTTGCGCTATCTAATTTTTTTATCGCTTCTTCTAATTTTGTAAGTACTACTTCTCCAGCATCAATAGCCTCTTGAAGTTCTTTATCTTGTATACGATTGTTATCCATGTCTTCCATAAGCTTACATAGTGTTTGGCCTTCCGCATGGGAAGCGTGAATATCTTCTGTTTGGAGGGATTTCAAACGTTCTTGTAGGCTTTTTTCTTGTGCGATAAAGGTTTCATAGGAGCGCATTTCTTTTTCAATAGCATCTTGATTGGCCTGTAATTGTTTTAAATGTAGGGCAGCACGCATTGCTTGAGCTTCTTCTTGCGCAAGGCGTTCTTCTTTATCATTGGAAAAGTGTGCCAATATGGAAGTAAAAGATAGGGTTTGTAATTTCTCAACGTCTTGATTTTCTTTTTCCAATTGTTGTTTGGCTACTTCAATATCTGCCAATATTTGTTGATGTTGTTGATTCAATGTTTCCATATAGACTTTTGCAGATGCGACTTTCTTAAGTTCTTTTTTTATTTCTTGGATTTGTTCATTCATAATTGTATCCCTTTCCTTCCCATAGTATTGTTGTGGTTTGTTATGTTTATCTTATCATGGCTAGATGAGTGAAACAAGAAAAAAACACGCTTCTCGCGTGTTAGTTCTTTAAGCTTTGAAGAGGTGCAGGAATCTTCCCTTTACGATGAATCATAACAGAACAATCTGCTTGATTAATTTTCATAACTGGTCCACTTCCTAACAATCCACCAAACTCTAATTCATCTCCAACATCTTTTCCAATTGCTGGGATTAGACGTACTGCTGTTGTTTTTGAGTTTACCATACCAATGGCAGCTTCATCCGCAATAATTCCTGATATAATTTCAGCCTTTGTTTCTCCTGGAACAACGATCATATCCAATCCAACAGAACATACAGCAGTCATTGCTTCTAGTTTTTCAAGACATAAGTCTCCTGAACGTGCAGCCGCAATCATACCAGCATCTTCACTCACAGGAATGAACGCACCAGATAAACCACCGACATTACTACTTGCCATAACGCCACCTTTTTTAACAGCGTCATTTAGCATCGCAAGACAAGCAGTTGTACCATAGGCACCACACACATCAAGACCCATTTCTTCTAGGATATAGGCAACGGAATCACCAACCGCAGGCGTTGGAGCTAAGGATAAATCTACAATACCAAATGGTACTCCTAAACGTTCACTCGCAATAGATCCAACCAATTGTCCCATACGAGTAATCTTAAATGCAGTTTTCTTAATGATGTCCGCAAGTTCATTCATAGGAAGTGTTTTATCAGCTTTCGCTAATGCAGCACGAACAACACCTGGTCCACTAACACCTACATTGATAACACAGTCTGCTTCTCCAACACCATGGAAAGCACCTGCCATAAATGGATTATCTTCTGGAGCATTACAGAACACTACAAGTTTAGCAGCACCAATACAGTTGCGATCTTTTGTAAGTTCTGCGGCTTCTTTTACCATACGCCCCATCAATTCTACTGCATTCATATTAATACCTGCTTTTGTAGAACCAACGTTTACAGAAGCACATACGTGCTCTGTTTCTGCTAAGGCTCTAGGAATTGATTCCATCAATTCACGATCTCCTGCAGCACATCCTTTTTGAACGAGAGCAGAATAGCCACCAATAAAGTTAACACCAACGCTTTGTGCACATCGTTCTAATGTATGCGCATATTTCACTGGGTCTCCTCCACTCACTGCCGCTAACATCGCAATTGGAGTTACAGAGATTCTTTTATTAATAATAGGGATACCATATTCACGTTCGATATCATCCCCTGTTTTTACTAAATCTTTTGCTAAACGAGTGATTTTGTTATAAATCTTTTCACAAGATTTATCAATATCACTGTCTGCACAATCCAACAAAGAAATACCCATCGTTATGGTACGAACATCTAAGTATTCCTCATCAATCATTTTAATTGTTTCTAATATCTCATGTACATTGATCATGTAGTCACCGCCTATATTTTATGCATAGAATTGAAGATATCCTCATGCATAACATGAATGGTCAATCCTGATGTTTTCCCTACTTCTTCCATATGTGCAGCAAAATCTGCCAAAGAAGAATTCCCTTTTGTTATATCAATTAACATGATCATCGCAAACATATCTTGCAACAATGTCTGGGATACCTCAATCACATTCATATTTGCTTTTTCACACTCAACGCTTACTTTTGCTAAGATACCCACCATATCTTTTCCGATAACACTAACGACAGCTCTCATACCGCTCTCCTCCTTTATAAATCTTATTCTAAATTATACTGTAAGATCTTTAAAAGCACAAGGTAAAATATAACAAATGTACACATTTGTTATACATATGTGTACATTTTATAGAAAACGTTTTTATTTGAATCTTTGAGTTGCTAAAGCAAGCGGTTGCATTTCAAATGGCTCGTATGCGTTTTGCAATCCTTCTAGATTACAGGTGAACTCTTCTTCATAATAAGGAGCCTCTTTTTGAGCCTTTAATTTTGATGAGATTAAGTTGGATACTGGCTGGGATAACGTCACTTTTCGCTTTCCTTTGATGATGTTATTTGCATCGATAAGATACAATACACAAGTATAGCCATCTCCATCCGTAAAACTTCTCCAAAGAGATTCATCATACTCATTATCATGACAACTAAAGATAAAATCGCTCGTATCGATTGCATCTTCTAGTGTTAATAAAAATACTGCGATATCATATTTATATACAAAATCTATTTGCAAAGGTTGTTTCTTGAGTGCGTTGCATTCAAAATCACTCCATGCTTCATCTTTTACTACGAACATGAACTCATGATCAACATAATCCATCACGGTTCCCTCAGTTTCTATATTGACTGGAAACACACTTCCTACTTCTGCGTTCATTTTATGCCCTCTCTTTTTCGTTCATTATAACACAATATTTCCTTTTTTATTGTGAATTAGTTTCTTGTTGTGGGGATTGTTTCTTTGGGATACTGATATAAAAGCTCAACTCATCTGCAATGGAAGAAGCACGCAAACTTCCCTTCTGCATATCAATGATTTGATTAGCAATACCAAGCCCCAACACATGTGACTTATCATTTCCATGCATGTCTTCTAAACGGTAATAATTGTGAAAGATATGTGCAATTTGATACGCTGATAAATGATAGGAATTACAACGCATAACAACATCATACGCATCCTCATGTTGTTCTACAACGATCTTTATGGTCGTTTCACTTTTTCCTAATTCGATTAGATTACGGAGTAAATCACGCATAACACGCGCAATCTTATCATTGTCCGCATATAACTCTAAATGTTTTGGACTTTGCAAATCCACAGTCATCATTTTTTCTTCGAAATATGGATAGTATTCATCTACGACTTGTTCCAACATACGATCCAAATACATCGTATCTGGATTCCATTTTGCATATTGAAGATTAAATCGAGTGATATCAAAAAACTCATTGATCATATCTTCTAAATTCATTGATTTATGAAGTACTTTCACGATATAGTCACGTTTGATATCGGGAGTAATGCGTTTTTCTTCGTTTAAGAATTCCAAATACATTAAGATATTGGAAAGAGGCATTTTAATATCTTGTGCTAACAGATAAATTAAATCCTTTTTCTTCTCCTCATCTTCTTGTGCAGAGGATAAATAAATCTGGTATTCATCTGCAATTTGAAGAACAATTTCTTCTGTTTTTTTCATCTCCGCTGGAAAATTGATTTTCACGCGTTCTTTACGCATGACATCATCCATTCCATCCATTAGGATACGCATGTATTTCACTAAATCCTTGCATAAGTAATAAATAATAATGAACCCAGCTGCCACTATCACTGCAGGAAGGATGACTGAATATAATTTTCTTACTGCTTCAAAGGGATCTCCGCTTACATCAAATAGATGAATAAAATCGACAACAACACCGTTTAATACTTTATCAAAGATATAAATGGCACTGATTCCACCAAGCGTGATTCCCGCTACTACTAGGAAGTATTTAAGAAATAATTTACGTTTTACTTCACGAAGGTAATTTTTTCTCATAAAAACACCCCCTGTGAAATAGGTAAATCAATGGTAAAAGTAATGTGATGATCATTCGCATTTGCGACTATCTTCCCATGATGTAATTCTATGATTTCTTTCGCAATGGCTAAACCAAGACCTGCCCCTCCACTGGTTGAGGTACGAGCAGTAGAAGCACGATAAAATTTATCAAACAAATGTTTTACCGTTTCCTCATCAATGGCTTCTCCTTCATTTTGATAAATCAATTGAATCGAAGTATCTTTTTGAATGCCTTGGACTTCAATAATAGAATTCTCATTACTATATGTAATCGCATTACGCATAAGGTTATCGAACACACGGAGGAGTTTATCGTAATCTCCAACAACATAGAATTCTTCTGGCAAATCCACTTGCATGGTAATGCCTCGCTTTTCCATAAGGGGATAAAAACCAGCAAGTTGTTGTTGCAACATTTGGTTCACATTAATCTTAGCTAGATTTAATTGTGATACACGATCATCATAACGTAAGATTTCCGAAAACTCATCAATTAAATCATCCAATCTTTCAGCCTTTTCATAAGCGATACGAATGGATGTTTCTTGTTGGGTTTCATCTACACGATGATCTAAAATATGATTGATATAACCAATCATTGAGGTTAGTGGTGTTTTTAAGTCATGCGCCAAATACATTAACAATTGATTCTTATGTTCTTTCTCTTGAATGGATAGCTCTTGTGTTTCATTTCGTTTACAAAGCATCGCATCAACTTTATCCTTTGCATTCTGAAATTGCGGAAACAACTTAAAATTAAGCGGTGTTCGCTTTTGTTCTCCTTGTAAGGTTTTCAATAAAACATTCATATTATGGAAGAATAAGCTCAAAAAACCATACAGTAAAAGAGTCAATGCCCCTACAAATAGAAAGGTATTGATCTCCCACGAATAATTTAGATAAAACATGAGAAAATCCGAATCACTTAACAAACTTTGGCTTGCGTACAAACTAGCATAATAATTGGTCGTAGCTATAAGTACGAAAATACCTCCAAGTACAAGAACACTCAATAACAAAAATAAGAAAATCAGACGCTTTTGAAGCTGTCTGTATTCACTATTCTTCAATTTGGTACCCTACGCCCCATACGGTTTTAATAAACTTGGGGTTTCTTGGCGGTTCATGCATTTTCTCTCGCAAACGACGAATATGTACCATAACGGTATTATTACTGTCGAAATATTTTTCTTTCCAAACAGCTTCAAAGAGTTCTTCACTCGTTACCACTTTTCCACGGTTTTTGCATAAATACCACAGAATAGAAAACTCGATTGGTGTTAACATCAACGTTTGATCATATAAGGAAGCTCGATGGGAATCGTTATCGATAATCAAACCTTTGAAATCTATGATATTTACATTTTCACTTTGTTGATTATACTTTTTATAACGACGTAATTGCGCCTTTACACGCGCAACCATTTCTAATGGGTTGAATGGCTTTGTGATATAATCATCCGCTCCTAAAGACAACCCTTGAATCTTGTCCATATCTTCTACTTTAGCAGTTAACATAATCACTGGAAATGTATACTTTTCACGAATCATTTTACAAATCTCGAATCCGTTGATTTTGGGCATCATGATATCGAGAAGTGCTAGATCTACCGTGTTATGTTCCATAAAGCGTACTGCATCTTCACTGTCATAAAACTCATGTACTTCATAACCTTCATTGCTTAAGTACAAGGTGACCAAATCTGCAATTTCTTTTTCATCATCTAAAACTAATATTTTTGTTTGCATGATAGATCCCTCCTTGTGTCTATTATAGCAAATCTACAACCACTTAGGGAGACGACTTTTCGATTGTAAGAAAATATTAAGGGATATTTCCTTTTATTCTTTCTGTATTTCATCACTTTCCTGTGGTATCATGTACATTAGGAGTGGATACTATGCGAAATTATGAACAACTGAAACATTTAAAGAACATACGAAAAAGATGGTACATCATTGCGATTGTTTCTTTGGTGTTGTTGCTGATTGATATTTCCTTATTGTGGGGTATCCAGCAATATTTCCCTGATATTTGGGAAAAAGAGACGAAAATTTTAGATACAAAAGTTGAGGCGAGTGATGAACAACACGCGATATCTAATGCCTTAAAAAATATAGAACTGCATAGTAGTTATGCAATTTTGATTGATTTAGAAGATTATCAAACATTGTATGAAAAAGGTGCTGATGAAAAAATTTATCCAGCCTCTTTAACAAAGGTCCTCACTGCTGTTGTCGCCTTGGATGCAATTTCCAATTTACAAAGTAAAGGTGAAGTACAAGAAAAAGATCTGGCTGGTTTATGGGAAGAGAATGCCTATGTAGTAGGATTAAAAGCGGGGGATGTGTTGACATATGAACAGGCTTTATATGCTTTGATTTTATCTTCAGGTGCAGATGCCGCAAACTTCCTTGCGAACAATCTCGCAAAAGATACGCCATCCTTTGTGGAAGAAATGAATAAAAAAGCGAATACCTTGGGTATGTTACAAACTCATTTTACAAATACAATTGGGTTACATAATGATCAACATTATACAACCTTAAACGAGATGAAGATGATGATGGTTCATGCGTTGAAGAATCCTGTCTTTAAGAAGATGATGAGTACATTAAATTATACGATCGAGGGTTTGGCAAGCCATCCGGATGGAATGGAAATTAAAAGTTCTCTTTTGAAATATGGTGGAGATATTACCTTTGAAGGTGGAGAAATCATTGGTGGTAAAAGTGGATATACTCCTGAAGCACAATGTTGTTTGATTAGTATTGCTAGAATGGATGATGGTCATATGTATATGATGATCAGCGCAAAAGCTGGAGGAGATCCTGTTGGTGATCACAATCATATCAAGGATGCTAAGAAGGTATATGAAGCTATAGCAAGTACAAGATAATTATAATAAAAAAGAAAAGAAGTTGGGTATATTGATCCCAACTTCTTTTAAGATGTAAATTTTTTATTTTGCTTCTACAACTGCTTTGACAATATCGTTTGCTGTCAAACCATATTTTTCTAATAGTGATGCAGGAGTTCCACTTTCACCAAATGTATCCTGAATACCTACCATAGCAATTTTTCTTGGTGCTTTTTTGCTTAGTACTTCTGCAACAGCAGAACCTAATCCACCAATTACACTATGTTCTTCACATGTCACAAACAAATCGTGAGTAGCTGCAAGTTTTACTAACAATTCTTCATCGATTGGCTTGATTGTGTGCATATCCACAACGGTTGGTTCATAACCTTTTTCTTTTAATTGGTCATACGCAGCTAATGCTGCTTCTACCATGATACCATTTGCAATAATCGCAACATTTTTACCTTCACGAAGAACGTTTCCTTTTCCAATTTGGAAGTCAACGCTATCAGCATTATAAACATCTTCTACAGCCATACGCCCTAAACGTACATAACATGGTCCTTCATATGCTGCTACTGATTTGATAGCCGCAGTCGTAGAAACACCATCTGCTGGAGAAACAACAACCATTCCAGGAATTGAACGCATCAATGCAATATCTTCGATACTCTGGTGACTTGCACCATCTTCACCTACCGTAATACCAGCATGTGTAGCACATACTTTTACATTTAAGTGTGGGTATCCAATAGAGTTACGCACTTGTTCGAATGCACGTCCTGCCGCAAACATTGCGAAACTACTAGCAAATACAATATTTCCACTTGTTGCCATACCAGCAGCAACCGTAATCATATTTCCTTCCGCAATTCCCATATTAAAATGTTGTCCAGGTGCCACTTTCTTAGCTTCTGCAGTTTTTGTAGAGCCAGATAAGTCCGCATCCAATACCATTACATTTTTATTTTCTTTTACTAATTCAGCTAATGCTTTACCATAAGCTTCTCTGGTAGCCATCTTTGCCATTATTTGCATCCTCCTTCTAATTCAGCCAAAGCGTCTGCACATTGTTCAGCACTAGGTGCTACACCATGCCAACCTGCCTGATTTTCCATGAAGGATACACCCTTACCTTTTACCGTTTTTCCAACGATAACAGTTGGTTGTCCTTTAACTGTTTTTGCTTGTTCACAAGCTTTGATTACAGCTTCTAAATCATTTCCATCTTCCAATGTAATTACGTTCCATCCAAAAGCTTTGAATTTTTCATCAATTGGAGTTGGATTCATAACATCGCTAACTTTTCCATCAATCTGTAAACCATTGTGGTCTACGATTGCTAGTAAGTTATCTAATTTATAATGTGATGCAGCCATTGCTGCTTCCCATACTTGACCTTCTTGACATTCACCATCTCCAAGAAGTGTATAAATGCGACTTGGTTCATTGTGATATTTGTTTGAAATTGCCATACCAACTGCAGCAGAAATCCCCTGTCCTAAAGAACCCGTAGACATATCAATGCCTGCTAATTTTCTCATACTAGGATGTCCCTGTAAACGAGAGTTCACTTTACGGAATGTAGAAAGTTCACTTTCTTCAATGAATCCCTTTTCTGCTAATACAGAATACATTAATGGTGATGCATGTCCCTTAGATAACACGAAACGATCCCTATTCGTTGAGTTGATGTTATCGTTGTTGATGTCCATCTGTGTAAAATAAATTGCTGTCGCAAATTCAACAGATGACAAGCTTCCGCCAGGATGTCCAGATTTTGCTTCTGTGACTGTTTTCACAATATTCTTACGGATATTGTTGGCGTGTCCCTTTAGTACTTCGATATCGTACATTCTTTTGTCCTCCTTATTAATTGACAAAAATATTATACTATATTTTACAAGCAAAATTATGTGAAATTATAGAAAAAGGGACTTTTTTGTCCCTTATGGTTGTAGTAAGGATAATTGTACTTTCTGCTTTTCTTCATCTATCTTGTAGACCCACACTTTTACTATATCTCCAACCGATACCATTTCACTTGGGTGAGAGACACGTTGTCTGCTCATTTTTGATACATGAACCAAACCATCTTCGTGTAGTCCAATATCCACGAATGCTCCAAAATCCACAACATTTCTTACAACGCCTTCTAATTGTTCTCCAATATGTAAATCGCTCAATTCTAGAACATCACTACGAAGAAGCGGTCCGTCATATTGTTCGCGATAATCTCTTAATGGTGAGCCAATAGCATCTACGATATCTTGTAACGTATACATATCTGCTTTCATTTCTTCCGCAAGTGTTTTAACATCCAATGCTTTCACAGCCTCCATGGCTTCTTCACTTCCCATATTCGCTGGAGTCAGGCTTAATTTCTTTAGGACTTCCTTTGCTAGGGCATAAGATTCGGGGTGAATAGAGGTACGGTCAAGTATTTCTTTTCCATCTTCTATACGCAAGAATCCTGCAGATTGTTCAAACGACTTCGCTCCGATTTTTGGAATCTTTTTAAGCTCTGTACGACTGTGAATATCTCCATGTTCATTTCGATAGGTCACAATCGCTTTTGCTGTGGACGCATTTAAGCCTGAGATGTTTTTCAACAGTTCTGCAGATGCAGTATTTACATTTACACCAACACGATTCACTGCTTTTGATACAACAAAGTCCAAACGATCTTTCAATCGAGCTGTAGGTAAATCATGTTGATACTGTCCAACACCAATGGATTGTGGATCAATCTTAATCAATTCACTCAATGGGTCAATGATTCTTCGCGCAATCGAAATTGCGGAACGTTGTTCAACATGCAAATCAGGAAATTCTTCACGAGCTAATTTACTAGCAGAATATACAGAAGCACCTGCCTCTGAAACAATTGTATAGGCAACATTCAAATGAAATTCTTTGATCAAATTTGCCACAAATGCTTCACTTTCTCGAGATGCTGTACCATTTCCAATCGCAATGATATCAATTGGATATTTTTTCAACAATGCCAACATCGTTTTCTTTGCTTCCTCAATTTTCGCATTAGGAGGCGTTGGATATACGATGCTAATCTCTAACATTTTTCCATTCTTATCAATGACTGCAAGCTTACAACCTGTACGAAATGCTGGGTCAAAACCAAGTACCATCTTATTTTTCATTGGTGGTTGTAACAACAATCTTTCAAGATTTAAAGAGAATACTTCAATGGATTGTTCATGCGCCCTCTCGCTTAGTTCGTTACGAATTTCACGTTCTACACTTGGAAACGCAAGACGTTTTAATCCATCACAAACAGCTTCTTGTAAGATTTCATTTACAGAACTTTGGCGATTTTTTGTAAAGCGACGTGTTGTCCAATTCATGATATATTCTTCATCGAAGTCAATGGACACACTGATTACTTTTTCTTTTTCGCCTCGATCAATTGCCATGATGCGATGGCTTGCTAACGTTGAAAGTCGTTCATTGTAATCATAATACATTTTATAAACTTTCTTTTCATCTTCATGTTTTTTCTTTTCTTTGGTAACAATCTTTCCATAACGTTCCATACTGGAGCGAATACGCTGACGAACACTAGCATCATCACTCGCCATTTCCGCAATGATATCCTTAGCGCCTTGCAGTGCTTCTTCTACACTGCTTGCCTTATCACTTACATAATTTTGCGCTTCTTTCATCACATCGCCATTTGGTAGTTTTAAAATCCAATCTGCCAAAGGCTGTAACCCTTTCGCAACCGCATCCGTAGCTCTAGTCTTACGTTTTTGTTGATAAGGACGATAGATATCATCAACTTGTGATAGTTTTTCGCACTGTAATACATCTTGTTTGATTTCCTCGGTTAGTTTTCCTTGTTGTTCAATTAAACGAAGTACATCTTCTTTACGCTTTTCAAGATTAACCTGATATTCATAACGCTCTTGAATAACTCGAATTTGTTCCTCATCAAGTCCTTTTGTAACTTCTTTACGATAACGTGCAATAAAAGGAACCGTATTCCCTTCTTGTAATAAAGATAATGTATTTTTGATTTGTTCTGTAGTAATACCCAACTGTTTAGCAATTGGCTCTATGATATGTTCCATAACGATACCTCTTTCTTTTCCCAATATAAGTTTTAATTTCCATTATTTATTCTTTAAGACTAAAATCGTTTCTCCTGGATTCATACTCATCATTTTACGCAAAACGCGTGGATGGTGGTATTGCTTCCTAATAAAAGTTTGTAAAGTTGTTCCTCCACGATACCCATGGACAACAGTCACTTCATGAATTCCTTTAGGTAATGTAGCTAGATAATGATCTATCATTGCTCTTGCTTCAAGAACACGCATACCATGAATATCAATTTCATTCAACATTTGATATCCCTTCTTTCAATGCATTTATTATAGAATTTTAACTCGTTGAAAACAAGACTTCACAAATCTTAAAGTTTATGCTTGTAGATTTTCTCTATCATTTCCAAGAACAATGCGTTACAATATTACTTACAAATAGAATGAGGTACCTATATGCTAAAAATTGATGCAGTAAAAATCCGTCCAGATTATGAAGTTGAATCTTCTTTAGAAGCTTGTACAGCAGATGATGTATATGTCGAAGGAAAGTTATTTAAAGATAGTTGCATTTCTTCGCTAGAGATCCCTTCCCTCCACTTAGATGGATGTCAGTTTCAAAATATAGCGTTTGAAGATTGTAATTTTGACCATGTCGACATGATTGACGTCGTATTTGAGAACTGCGAAATGAGTAATGTTCATTTCACTATGGGTGCAATACATCGTTGTGAATTTAAGAATTGTCGTTGTATGGGGATTGATTTTTCGGACTGCCTACTCAATAACGTGAGAATGAAAGACTTAAAAGCACGTTATGCAAATATGTCAGGCTCAAGATTCAAACAAGTTATCTTCGATAATTGTGATTTCAACGATGGAAGTTTCATTATGTGCGAGTACAAGAAAACTATCTATGATCATTGCAACTTAAGTAAATGTGAATTTCATAATACTTCTTTGAACGGAATCGATCTTTCTACAAGTAATATTGAAGGCATCAGTTTGACGATGGAACATATGAAAGGTGTTATTTTAAATAGTGAACAAGCACTGCAATTGATTGGCCTACTTGGTGTTGTTATAAAAGATGAATTTGATTCAGAATAAGAAAAGATACCAGAATGTGAATACTACCACATCCTATGGTATCTTTTTTATTGATAGGTAGACGCGTTTTCTATAATTCTCAATAAAAGTTCTACACTTTGTTCCATTTCATCGATACAAGCATACTCATATTTCCCATGATAATTGTAACCACCAGTTCCTAAATTCGGACATGGAAGTCCTTCGAAGGTTAAACGAGCACCATCCGTTCCTCCACGAATAGCTTGAGAACATGGCTCTATTCCAAGCTGTTTCATAGATGTCTTAACCAAATCTACAATACGCATATCTTTCTCAATGATTGTTCGCATATTCGCATAGCTATCCTCTAACTTTATCCGTATTGTGTTAGCGGGATACTTTTTATTCAAAAACCGCGCAACATCTAAGAATGTCTTTTTCTGTTGTTCAAAAAGCTGCTCATCATGGTTTCGAATGATATAAGATAAGGATGCATGTTCACATTCTCCTTGCATATCACATAAGTGGTGAAAACCTTCATACCCTTGTGTATAAGCTGGATTTTGTTGCACCGGCAACATTGAATGAAATTCCATCGCCACTAAAGATGCATTGATCATTTTATCTTTCGCATCCCCTGGATGAATACTATTTCCTTGGATTTCTACATGTGCACTTGCTGCATTGAAGCATTCATAATCGACACAATCCACACTTCCACCATCCACAGTATACGCAAAATCCGCATCGAATTTCTTGATATCAAAATGTTCTGTACCTCTCCCTACTTCTTCATCAGGAGTAAAAGCGATACGTATGTCTCCATGTGCCTTATCTTCCTTCAACAATCGCTCCAGCATCGTCATAATTTCCGCAATACCTGCTTTATCATCAGCGCCTAACAACGTAGTACCGTCTGTAACAATCAGTCTTTTTCCTTTTTTTGTAGAAAGATTACTAAATTCTTGTGATCCCATAGATATTTTAAGTTCTTTGCTTAACACAATATCATTACCATCATAATTCTCGATGACTCTTGCCTTTACATCTTTACCTAACATATCAGGAGATGTATCCATATGGGCAATGAAACCAATTTTAGGCAATCCTTGTGTATTGGCAGATACAGATGCATACACAATACCATACTCATCTAAATGCGCATTTTCAATACCTAATTGATGAAGTTCATTTACTAAAAACTTCCCTAACTCCAGTTGTTTCAAAGTGCTAGGAGTTGTTGATGAGTTTTCATCAGATTGTGTATCAAATGTTACATATTTTAAAAATCGTTCTTGTACGTTCATAATTATCGACCTTCCTTATACACGATTATACAATGAATTCAGAAAAGTCTCTACTATCTTACCTATATTCGATACTAAATTTATGCAACATATGGTAGGTGCTACTATAGTCATCCATCATAATACGTATGGTTTTCTCCATATCTTCTTTCAATGTAAAATGCTTTTCATCAAAATCCTTGATCGCCTTGATTGCCATTTCCATTGCCTTCACCGCTTCATCGAGTATCTCTTTATCATTGGATAATGCCATGTTTTTCACGGATTGCATAAAATCCGCAATTGTGCCCTTTACACCAGCACTATCTTGTGGATCGCCATGTTCTGAAATCACAAGCGCTGTTAAGGCTCTTTCATGCGTATGCAAATTATCCAAAATTTGATCAAATACATCTCTTAATTCTTTACTTTTCAGTTTTTCTTTTAAATCTTGAAATACATATGCTCCCATATGAGAGCCTTTCAATAGTTGATTTATCTCTTCTACCAAATTGTTTTGTTCCATAATTATCACCTCATAAATAGTATGTTTATTAATTTCGTTCTCATTCTAAAGAATTAAAAACCCACACAAAAAGTTAGCTACGCTTTTCGTGCAGGCTGAGGTTCGAACCGTATGGCAGGATTTCGTTTTTTCAAACAATAGGATGCGCCTTCATCCATCCTACAGCTGTATCCCTTAAGAATACTGTAGGCCAAGCTAAAAAACAGCTCAAAGTGCGTTCAATATATTGATTGCCGCAACAATATCTCTGTGATTGTGATAGCCACAACTACATATGTATTTCCTATCCTTCGCATGATTCAGCTGTCCACAAGAAGGACAAATCTGAGAGGTGTGGTATGGATTGATATATTTTACTTTTATGCCATTTAAACTCGCCTTGTATGCGATATACTCTTGAAGACGACGATATGACCAAAGATAAATATTGGGCGTGCCTGATACTTTAAATTTCTGATTGATTGCTGTAAGATTTTCTAACTTGATAACTCCAATATCGTTTTCTATTGCATATGCAATGATTTCGCTAGATATATGGTGGTCAAAGTTATTCAAAATGCGACTTAATTTATGCTCATATCTTTTCAGTTTTTCAAACTGCTTACCTCTTTGCATTGCTTTTATATGAGAACAATATCGCCTTTGTTCAAAGCGGATTTGTCTACCATTTCCAAAGAATCGATACTGTGTTTGCGATATAGCACATACTGCAGGGACTTTGATGCCAATATCTACTCCCATACAACGCTCACTTTTCGTAGGCTCTGGTTCGTAACAAACATATATAAGCGCATGCCATCCAGATTTTCTTTTGATTAGCTTCATATTCATCAACTTACCTTCTTTGATTCTTTTCAAGGTATGTGCATTGTGATAGTATGGCACCAAAAGTTTATCACGATGGAAATCTAAACCAAGCTCTAATTTTAAATCACCATCTATTGTGTATGAAGAATTACTCCAATAACTTGAAAATCCATATGTAAAGCGTTTCTTTTGTATCTCTGCTAAATACATTTCTTTTGCTGCCGCAAGAACTAAATGCTTGCTATTATAAGAAATCGATTTATTGAAGTAACGATATGGATATTCAAATACTTTTCCCCGTTGTTTAAACATATCACAAATTCTCACTACTTCCTTTTTGAAACCTTGTTCATACGTTAACAAATACTTCTCTAATGTAACATCTACTTGTAAATATAACTTCAAACACAAATACATAAAAGTCCTCCTTTTTATCCCTTACACTATTTATATACGAGAAAAAAAGTTGAAAATCCTAAATAATTTTGAAAAAAATTAAAAAAGTTGAAATTTCTCCTTAATTTGGCGTAGAAGATAAATCATCTATACCAAAACAACCTCATAAGATTCTTCCTTTTTATCTCTTATACTATTTATATACGAAATCAAAAATGAAAAATCCTAAATTATTTTAAAAAATTTGTGAATTTTTAAAGTTCTTCGAAAATGTAGGGTCGGGAAGCACGTGTCCTCCACAATTTAAAAAGAGCGATTTTTTGGGGGGGAAGCCAAGCACACAGGCATTCCACTCAACCATATAAAGCATTACCCCAGCCAGCCTTAAATCTGACTTTCATGTTTAATCGCCACGAGAACACCAGCCTCGCACAAAAAAAGATAGACCATCAAATGATCTATCTTAGGTTCGCTATATGGAGCGGGTGATGAGAATCGAACTCACGTAGTCAGCTTGGAAGGCTGAAGTTCTACCATTGAACTACACCCGCAACAATAAATGGTGACCCGTGGGCGATTCGAACGCCCGACCCTCTGATTAAAAGTCAGATGCTCTACCAACTGAGCTAACGGGTCATTTATAGTTGCGAAAATAAATATTGGCTGGGGTAACTGGATTCGAACCAGTGGAATGCCAGAGTCAAAGTCTGGTGCCTTACCGCTTGGCTATACCCCAATAAAAAATTTAAGATGGTGGGGAGGGACGGATTCGAACCGCCGAACCGTAAGGAACTGAGTTACAGTCAGCCGCGTTTAGCCACTTCGCTACCTCCCCAGCTCTTTTTAAATAATGGTGCCGACTATAGGAATTGAACCCACAACCTACTGATTACAAGTCAGTTGCTCTACCAATTGAGCTAAGTCGGCACATCATGGTGGAGGTTGAGGGACTCGAACCCCCGACCCTCTGCTTGTAAGGCAGACGCTCTCCCAACTGAGCTAAACCTCCACGATTTTATCGGTGCAGCCACTTCCCTTTGGGGAACAGCGCTCATATATAATACCATCTGAACTTTCTTCTGTCAATATTTTTTTAGCTTTTTTTATAAATTTATATTTGGCTTTAAAAAACATCAAATAAACCGATAAATAAAGGCTTTTCTTCCAATCAAAAATCATGCTGAAATTTTTATTTTAAAAATATTAATAAGAAATTACTCAACAATTCCCTTATGAATTTTAACATAGTCATCTATGTTAAGTACATGAATCATTACCTCATTGCGGTAATCAAAATCATCAGAGTTAATTTGTCCTTTTTTCTTGACTAAATTCATAACTTTCTCAACTTCTTCTTCCTTAACACCTAACAACAACACAGTATGTCCATATTGCAAAAAATCTCCACTACTTCCAATATTTGTAGCATAATAATTGTTATCTACCAATATAGAGGTAATTCCATCTGCATACTCGTCACCAGCTACTAACATTATCAATTTCATCAAATCACCTCGTTTATAATGATACCATAATACTCAACGAAATACTTCCTCGTTTTTGTTAAAATAACTTTTTGCGACATCTAAAAAGTAGTCACTGGATTTATCTTCATCAAAAATGTGCTTCCCATCTCTCATAAACTCATTTATAGAAACATTTAAATAAAGTTCTTCTGCATGATTTGGATTATCAGGAACTGGATCGTCCCATGTTACATCTATATATCTCCAACCAGTATTTCCATATACTAAATTCCATCCATGATTCATCGTATCACTTGATACATAGATAGCTGGAATATTCGCAAATCGGGATAACATCATAAATGCCCTGCTATAGCCAGAACACACCGCATTCTTATCAACCAAGGCTCCAGCTGCTTTAAATACATTTGGATATTTGGAATTGTTCCCTTCACCAATTTCACTATATATGGTCGTTTTAATTAGATAATCATGGATTGCTTTTATTTTCTGATCTGCGTCCATATCCGGAGTGATTATTTCACTATACACTTGTTTTGCAGATTGTTTTGCTTGTTGGTATCTTTCATCTAGATTTATTATTTCCACTTCATTAGAGCGATAAATTAGCTTTCCTTGATGATTTTCATAATCTGTCGTAGATAATTGTAAAGAAATATCATAGGGTTCAATATAACTTAAATAATTTGCAGTCTTATCCATATCCATTTTATCTGGTGCTTGATATGAAATTTTTGATACACCTTTATTGATATTGTATTCAAGTATCCTCGCTAGCTCAAATTCGTCTTCTACATAATAGACTATATCACTCTCTTCATATTCACTCTTTTCAATAGTTTTTATCTCTTGTTCTGCTAATGAATAGCTGGACTTATCTACTTTTGATGATGTCACCTTTTGTTCGCTAACTTTATATTCACGGACTTTACAACCAGTTATCATTGTTATACTTACAATCATAACACATATCATAGATGTTTTTAAACGCATGATCATCCCTCCACTCGTAATAGTTTATGCTCTTCTTATCATCTTATATCCTATCGATTCCAATGCTTAGGAAATTGGAGGTATCTAGGTAGCTTTGTAGTGCTATCACCGATACATGAGTTAATCTGCATTTGAGTCAGAAACAGACTTTCGCTTAGGTTACTACCCTTAAAATTAGCATCTCTTATATCCGCTCCAAGGAAATTAATGTCACGTAAATTACATTTCTCAAAATTGGTTGCCATCAAATATGCCATAGTGAAATCCATGCCTGCTGTAGCTATTTCACGCATATCTTTACCCACATAATCTTTTTTCTTGCTAAAGTGCGTTCTGTTTTTATGGAAATACTCTCTCGTAAATTCTTTTAGAACAACATTGGCAGATGATTGATAATTCTCCACATCAAAATTATTGAAATTATCTTTTTCATTAAAATCAATGTTCTCATATGTATTCAATAATTGCAAAACTCTATCTCGTAACTGTTGGACCTCAGTTTTATCATATACTTCTAATAAGTACCAAATCACTTGATGAAGTCTCATAACCTTATAAAA
This sequence comes from Amedibacillus sp. YH-ame6, assembly GCF_053848845.1. Classification (NCBI taxonomy): domain Bacteria; kingdom Bacillati; phylum Bacillota; class Erysipelotrichia; order Erysipelotrichales; family Erysipelotrichaceae; genus Amedibacillus; species Amedibacillus sp. YH-ame6. The sequence continues at coordinate 77,905 of NZ_JBSPEZ010000006.1, read as the reverse complement.
CGTTTGATAAATTTCATTGGAATCAATTTTATGATTTTTCCAAGTCTGATCTTCAAAAATTTCTGATGTTTTTTGACCTGCACCACAACAATCAAATGATATGCACCCTTTTTGTTTATCTGACACCAAAGTTTCATGTTTGATACATTTGAAATTATCATCTAAATTCACACAAGGTACTCCTGCCTGTTTATCTTGTGGAAACCCGTCTGACTTTGCACAATAAAACGCCACGCAACACAGTCCGCAGCATTTTTCGCAATCAATTCTCAATCGTTTTCTTATGTTTTCTGTATTCATGATACCTCACACTTATAGCTTTAGTGTAACATCTATCATCAACGAAATACAAGTACAAATGACATTCCTTCTATCTCTTGTTGCGCAAATATAGAGCCATTCATCTTCCTCATCAATTCTTTGCATATATACAATCCAAGTCCACTTCCCGATTTCCCATCTATATTTGAGCCACGATAAAAACTATCAAACAAATGATTGAATTCATTATCTGATACGCAATTCCCTGTGTTGTAAACTTTGATTAACTGACAATAGTCTTCCTCATAGAAATCAATTTCAATCAATCTTCCATCTCCGTATTTAAATGCATTCTCAAACAAATTTTCGAACACTTCTTGTGCACGATGAATATCCCCATTCAACAAACGATTCTTATAAGGATTTACATGTAATGTAATATTTCGTAATACGCATTGCTCTTCATAGATTGTAACTACATTTTTTATTAAATCAGCTAGATAAAAATCTATATTTTCTATCGTAAAATCGATTATATCTTCCTTTGAAGATTTTATAATTTGCTCAACATATCTATCGATTTCTTCACTCTTTGATTGAATTTGATGGATGGCATGTTTTCGACTTTTCTCATCCTCATACAGGTTTTCGTCCAAAGCTTTCCCATATAGCTTTATCAAGTTTAATGGAGTCTTTATGTCATGTGATAAAGAAAGAAGCATTTGTTTCTTTTCTTTCAACACATCATACTGTCGATTTTTCGATGTATCTAACGTGTCTTTAAGTTGACTCATCCCCCATAGAAATTTTTGAAAATATCTACTTTTTTCTATCTTTATATCCCCTTTAAAATGTCCATATGCTAATTTCTCTGGCAAATCACTTAGTTGGTGAAAAGGACGAACTATGAATTTACGAATGTAAAGCATAATACATAATATGAAGATGAACAAAGACAATAGACATCCCTCGACCAAGACAAGTATATTTTTTTCATTATATCTAGGAAGTTGATATGTGAATTTTAAATAACCTTTTAACTGATTATCCTCAAGCCATGGTTTTATCATCACATTGAGGCTACTTTCTTCTTGATAAAACTCACTAATTACAGTTGCATTATTTTCAAAATCACTTAAAAAGTCTACATTTTTAACATACGTAAACTTTTCTATTTGTAAATTTTTTAATGATTCCTTATCCTTTAATTGTTTTAATATACGATTTATTTCAATTCGATATTGATTTTGACTATCATGCTCCATTTTCACTAAAGAAGCACCTGCAAATATTGATAATCCAAAGTACAATAGAATCACTATGATAATCATTTGATTATACTTCTTCATAGCGATATCCTATCCCCCATATAGTTTGAATACGTTTTGGGTTGCGAGGATCATCCTCTATTTTTGAACGCAGCATTTTGATATGCACCGTTAATGTTTGATTTTCGCTGAAACTATCAAATCCCCAAATCTGATTAAATATGTATTCCTTTTGTAAAGATTTTCCTGTATTTTTCACAAGTAGCATAAGCAATTCATACTCTTTTACATTAAGTTCAAGTTCTTTGTCATGAAGGAAAACACGATGAGCTTCTTCTTGAATACAAATTGCGCCAGAATATAACAAATCACTCTGTATTTGTTTCGTATAAAACCGCTGCATTAAAACACGTATCTTTGCACAAAGGATATCTATATCAACTGGTTTCTCTAAATAATCGTCAGCACCTAGTTCAAATCCCATCAATTGATCACTTTTATTTGATTTCGCACTGATAATGATAATTGGTATATTTTGTTGTTTTCGTACCTCTTTACAAACAGCAAAGCCATCCATTTCCGGTAACATAATATCCAACAAAAGTAGTTTTGTAGTATGTTCATTGAGCCAAAGAATAGCTTCTTCGCCACTGGTCGCGTGGTATAGCGAAAAACCTTCCTTGTTTAGAAAGGCTTTCATTAATTCTGCTAATTCTTTATTATCTTCAATCAGTAAGATATCTTTCATTTTGCTACCATCCAAGTTTTATCAACCACTCATTCAGCATTCGCTCTCTTGCATATAAATCTTGCGCAGTACTCCATTTTCCAAGGGAGATTTCATCACGAATATCTCCATCTTCAATATAGAGAACTCGCTCACATTTGGACGCAACTTTCATATCATGCGTAACAAGCATAACACTAGTTCCATCTTCATTGATACGATTCAACTCTTCCATAACCTCTAATGAGTTTTGTTTATTCAAAGCCCCTGTAGGTTCATCCGCAAATACAATCTTAGGGTTATTGATTAAACTTCGGCATATACATGCACGTTGTAATTGCCCACCAGAGACTTCATTTACCCCATTATGGGCTACTTCATTGATACCAAGTTTACTCATAAGTAGCTGTGCCCGCTCTTTGATTTCTTTTCTTCCCTGTGCATTTTTCCCTTCTTTACTCTGATATGCTGGTAATACAATATTATCATAGATAGAAAGATTTTTCAGCATATACATTTGTTGAAAAACAAATCCCATCTCTTGTAAACGAAGATCGCTCATTTCGTTTGATTTCAAAGATGTGAGTTCCTTCCCGAAAAAGTCAACATTTCCTGCTGTTGCCTGATCCATCCCACTTACAGTATACAATAATGTCGTCTTCCCCGATCCTGAAGGTCCCATAATAGCGACCATTTCCCCATTTTGTATTTCAAAATTCACGTTACGTAGCACATTGTTTTGTCGTTTATTTACTATATATGTTTTACATAGATTCGTTATTTTTAATGTTTGCATTTTGATTCTCCTCCTATTCAAGATTATTCATTTCACGAATATCTACTCGTTTAATACCATGAACTGCCAATAATGTCGCAATCATAACTCCCGCTAATAAAATCCCAGGATACACAACATATACTTGTAAAAAGTCGATTTGTATATCTACTTCTGCACCCATAATAGCAAAGATAGGTTTTAATAGATATTGGTTACTCAATAAACTTAAAGGCACCAAAATCAGAAAGGAAGCCAATACTACCAAAGTCATTCTACCTACTTGCCAATTGCAAATGGAACGATAGCGGAATCCAACACTTTTCATCATTGCAATTTCCCCTTTTTCTCTAGTAATAAATAACTTTTCCATCAACAATGTAATCAACATAATCACCAAACATAGCATCGCAGTCATCGGAACCACAAGTTGTCCTAAAATATCTTGTATTCCTCCCACATTTTGATTTACCAACTCTTGTCCTGTTAACCACTCATAATTTGGAAAGTCTACACTCAATTTCTTCGCAAGTTCTTCTTGAGATAAATCACTATCCAAATGAACCATCACACTCCAATAATCAAACATAATTTCTTCACTTGTATCCACAAGAGGGTTCAAACGTGCACTCAATCCTAGTTGCATATAATCAGTATAAGAGCCTGTGATTAACATACGCTGTTCTTTCCCATTAATGGTTGTCTCTACATAGTCTCCAATACCCCAGCCTTCTTCTTCCATGATAGATTTTGAAAATGCAATTTCATTGATAAGCTTTGGCGCCTCTCCTTGGGAATATTGCGCAAAATCGTTTTCTTTCCCTATCACTTGAACACTCATGGCTTTGCGGCTCATTGCATTTTCATCTTCACGAAATTTCAAGAAGAAAATTAAATCAGATGTAAACTCAGCTTCATATCCTTTTTCTTTCATTTCTTTTTGTAATCTAGTAATCCCTTTTTGTAAATCATCTACACTCAAATACTGTCCTTCATCTTTTGATTCTATTTCACGTACAAAGACAGAACTATTCGGATTTAACAAAAACTTGGTAACCATCTCGCTACTTGTCATAGTATTAAGTGTATTCAAAGGTATCGTCATAAGAATACAGCTAAGACAAAATGTGATAATCAAAACTGCATATCGACGAATATGAACAAATATGTCATTGAGTCCTAAATATAAGAAAACTGGCATATGGAGACGTTTTGCCAAGCTCAACCCTGGTCTTTCATGAAAGCTTTCACCTTTACTACCTCCATGGATTGCTGCTATGGCAGAAACTTTATTTAGTTTGCGTGTACAGAAATAACAGAACGATAACACCATGATAATGATAAAGGCTGCACACAATAGGTTGATACCTATATTAATATCCCCACTTGCCATAATCATATTTTCACTTACACTTGCAATCATAAAGTTGCTTACTGGAATACTTATAAACAATCCCAAGCACGCACCAACACTTACAATGGCCAAGTACTTAATTAGATATAATTTCTTAATTTGAAAATCTCGAAGACCAATCGCTTTCAATATTCCAATCTCTTGATATTGTTCTTCCATCGTAAATACCAAAGTAAATCTAAGAACTAACATCGCAATCAAAATTAGACATACACCAATCAATATCAGAAGCCCTGCCATAATCATATCAAACGAATACACCATCTTATACATGCTCTTTGACACTGCATTAAAGATACTTGGAAACCCTTGATCATCAAGTTTTTTAGAGAATGTAACTTCATCAGGAGACATGATGTAATATAATCCAAGTGTCGTAAAATGTTCTCCTACTTCCTTGTAATCATCCTCATTCATTACAATACGACTCATTCCAACCATTTCATTTCCATAAGCCGCATCTTTCATTTCCACGGTTACTTTAAACGAACGTTCTTTATCATCTACTGATAAAATTAAGTTGTCTCCTTCTTTCAACTTATTGCGATTCATAAGCGATGTAGACATCGCCACTTCTCCCGAAGCTAGTGCAAATGATTCTCCTTGTTGATCATATACTTTGTTATAATCAACATCCATTGCACATATATATAAGGAAGCTCCATTGCTATCAATACTTTTCTTTTCATCTCCATCTACTTGCGCCAACGCTTTGTTTGGAAGCATTCGAAAAGTACTATAATCATACGTTGTAACCAATCCCTCTTCTTTTTGCGTATTTAACCATGCGTTAATTTCTGCATTATATTTTTCTGAGTTCAATACAACATTAGTATCAGGAATGTTTGCATAATCCATATAATAATCAACGGCAGATGAGACAATCATAATATTATTTACACTGCTTGATAGAAATATAGTAGCTAATGTAATAAACAAAAAGAGGATAGCATTTACGCCTTTTCTTTTCATCATATCTTTTTTTAATATTTGAAATAACATATATTCAGTTCCTTTCTATCTCCTTAAGATGTCTCAAGTATAACAATCCAATTATGAAAAAATCCTTAAATACTATAAAACTATCACAAAACTCTTTTTTCTTGTCCTATCTCACAACCATTTATAACATATAGTAAACGTTTTTTATAATGTAAATGAAGTATAGCATATTCAAAAAAAATCTCCATTCACTTTATGATATATTTCTAAATTCCCCTTTATTTATCGCTGAATTTTGCGAATAAAAATTTTATATTTCCAATTTCTCCCTCAATTTGATTCTCCTTCCCCTATCACACATCCTTTTTAACCTAAAAAAAGTGCATATCCTCTATCCAGAACATACACGCCTTACTAACATGGAACTATATCCTATAAGATTTCATATCAAACTTGCTGTATCTCCCTATGCCCTCATCTAGTTTGATAAAAAAGTTACTAATTCTTTGCACACCCCATCTGTATTCGCAAACACAGCTCCAGTAGAAGATGATGTGAAAAAGTCTCCCTGTATTTCACAAAACCCACCAGCCTCTTTTAAAACAATCATAGCAGCCGCATAATCCCAACATTTCACATGCATCGATATATACGCATCTAACGCCCTACTCGCAATATGACAAATACTAAGAGAAGCACACCCTAAGCTTCTATGACCACGTATATTTCCTTGAAGAGCTATCATATGTTTCCCATAACACTCATAAACGCTAGCCATGGTATGCAAACTTACATCCACCACACACTCTGATAACCTTTTATCTTTTATAACTTCCAACTTTTCTCCATTCAAATAAGCGCCTTCCCCACGAACACCAACAAACATCTCGTCTTTCATCACATCATATACAATTCCAAACACTGGCAAATAATCATGATAATATGCAATAGATATTGCAAAGTCCTGATGTGCACTTATAAAATTTGTAGTCCCATCAATCGGATCGATAATCCATAAATCTTCCCCCATTTCTCGATGTTGTTCTTCACCAAGAAAATGATGAGTAGGATATTTCGTAGACAGGTATGTCGTAATCCTTCTCTCTATTTCTTCATCCAAATCACTTACCAAGTCAAAACATCCCTCTTTTTCACGTATTTGGTTGGTATATTCCTTACGTAAAAACTCGCCGCATTCTTTTACAAATAATATTGTGCTTTCCAGTATTTCATTTTGCATAAACAATGCTCCTCACTTCTCCATTCACTTTGAACTTCCCCAATCATCGGTTCCTTGCCATACTTACCATGAAAATCACTTCCCCCTGTTTGTAACAAGTGATAGTTTTTCGCAAATGCATGGAGATATTCCACTTGCTCTTTGTTGTGTGAACTATGATAAACTTCGATTCCGTTGATACCAAGTTCATAAAACCGCAACAACTCCTCTTCCACATGACTTTGATATGGATGCGCCAATATAGCGATACCTCCATCCTCATGAATTGCCTCAATCACCTTTTTAACGCTTGGATATTCCATTTCTTTTTGACAGATACCAGAATTTTTAAATAATGTCTGATACAATGGAGCATATAGTTCATCACAATACCCTTTATCTACCAAAACCTGAAGAATATGCTGTTTATAAATCGTCCCACTTTTTTTCGCATATTGTTGTACTTCTTCTACTGTTATCTCATATTCATGCGCTCGCAATTGTTGAATTTGCCATAATGCCTTTTCATGCAATCTCTCTCTTGTCTTCGCACATAAAACATCAATATGCTCTGTCTTCTCTGGCAGACAGTACCCAAGGATATGAACATCCTTTTGTGTCCTTGTATCTACACAAGAAAGTTCAACTCCTTTGATCAACTGCCCAGAAAACTTTTTATTCTTCAATTCCTCATATGCCGCAAAGGTATCATGATCTGTAATCGAAAAAGCATACATCCCCTTTTCTTCGACTATATCTAAGATTTCATCCACACTACAAGATCCATCACTATATTCACTATGAATGTGTAAATCTACTGTGTTCATACCATCAAGCCCTGTTGCATATTAAATTCTTTATCACAAAGACCTTCCATAAACTCTAAATCATGGAATATCCCCAACATCGTTGTTCCTTCATTTTTCAATTGCTCAATCAAATCTCGAACTTTCTGTTTGCTACTCGCATCCAAGCTTGCGGTAGGTTCATCCAACAATAATAATCTTGGACGTTTTACCATGGCGGCCGCAATATTTAAACGAAGTTTTTCTCCACCACTAAATGTATTTGGATACATATCCCAAAGCGAGGCATCTAGTTCAAAATGCTTCAACATCGCAATCGCCTCTTCTTGCGCCTCTTCTTTTGTTTTCCCCATCTCCATCACCGCATTCTCGATAATACTTCTTGCGCTCGTTCTTGGCATAATATGAAGAAACTGAGAAACATAACCAATTTCATGCTTTCGAAGATACATCATTTCACGCTCACTCGCATGGCATATATCCATCTTTCCAAAGCGTTCACTCTCATATACTATAGAACCCTCATCCGGAAGATTTGTTCGATATATCCCCTTTAAGATTGTTGATTTTCCACTACCACTTTTTCCAGTAATCCCAACGAATTCACCTTTTTTAATACTCAAAGATATCCCTTTACACGCATGAATCACCTTATCGTTATTGACATACATGTGGAATGTTTTACCTAGATTCTCTATTTCCAACAAGTTATCTTTCTCCATGTTTGTAATCTCCTTTATATTTTTTTATAAACGCATCAATATCCAACAGAAAATCCTGAAAATTTTTTCGTATATATGCATCCTCAAAATCCCACCATTTGATTTCTTCTAATGCGGCTATTTGTTCAGAGTCAAAGCGAAATCTGAGTATCTTTGCGGGAACACCTGCAACAATCGCATAAGGAGGAACATCTTTGGTCACCACTGCCCCAGAACCAACGACTGCCCCATTTCCTATTTTCACACCAGCTTCAATAATCGCACCGTGTCCAATCCAAGCATCATTTCCAATATAAGTACGCTTCATTTCTCTTCGCTCAAAGAACTCTTCATCATCATGATCATCCATATCATACATCTTTCTTCGATATGTAAAATGATGATCGCTCACTCTTTCTAAAGGATGTTGCGTCGCTCCAATACGAACATTTCTCGCAATATCCACAAACTTTAAAACAGTTGTATTTTGCAACATACAATTTGGTTCACAATAGGAATAATCCATCATCACTACATGTTCTAAAACACTATTGTCTCCCACTTTGTTATACGTACTAAATTCTACCTCATCCAATACCACATCTTCCCCGATGACAACCTCTTTACCTAATTTCATTTTTATACCCTATAATGGTTTTGCGCAATGCAAGTTCCATCCACAAACACATCTGTAATGGCAGGTAAACCATTCGGTAATTTACGTATGATCAACAAGTCTGCCTTTTTTCCTTTTTCAATAGAACCCACGATATGATCAATTCCTGTTGCTCGTGCTGGATGTATCGTAAGTTTTGCGACCATATCCCAAATTGTCTGTCCCTTTTCTTCCATAATAAATATGGCATGTAATAAACTTGCTGGATAATAATCTGAACATAGAATATCCGCAACCCCTGCTTCTACTGCCTCACTCGCACTCAAATTTCCTGAATGAGAGCCACCCAACAAGATATTTGGGGCACCTACAACTGTGTACATCCCTTTTTCTTTCGCACTCTTCGCAACTTCTAATGTAATAGGAAACTCTGATATAACTGCGCCAAACCCCTTTACGATATCCAGCTTCTCTATCGTATCATCATCGTGTGATGCGATAGAAATTCCTTGTTGTTTCGCTAGTGTCGCTGCTTCTTCTATCATTTCTAAGGTAAGTTTTTCTCCATCCATACGACGTTGTACTTCTTGTTCAATCTCTTCTTCGCTTAATTTCTTCGCAGCACGTACATAGTTACGGTACGTTTCAATATTACGATATTGACCTTGTCCTGGTGTATGATCCATAAATGAAATCAAGTGTACACGTTTCTCTTTCAAGTATTCCATCATCAAAGGAAATTGTGCGATATTATCAATCTCGAAACGCATATGAAAGCGATGATGAATCAAATGCAACTGAGAATGGCTCTTCTCAATGATATCTGCTAATTTCTTTACATGTTCAGGCTTTCTCATAGGAGATGCTCCTACACCTTCCCAAATACTTACAGAATGAAACATCGTTGTAATCCCATGTGTACAACATTCTTTTTCAAATTCATAAACCGCTAATTCCATATCCATAACACTACTTGGACGAGGTGCAGCCATAGCTTCAATATGGTCAGAGTGAATATCAATAAAACCAGGTGTCACATACCCACCATAAGCGTTATATTCTTCATCCACCAATGGCATATCCATCGTTGGTAATATCCCCACAATACAATCATTTTCAATAAGTACTACATGATCCCTCAATATTTTATCTTCTAAAACAATGATTCCATTTGTAATTGCTTTCATCTTATATGAGCTCCTTTATAGTAGTGAATATACAAGTTGTTGCGTGTATGGATGTTGTGGATCTTCCATGATTTGATCAGTTAATCCTTGTTCAATAATCTTTCCATCCAACATCACAATCGTGCGATCTGCCAACATTTTAATGACGCCTAAATCATGAGAAACAACAATCATGGATACATGCAATTCTCGTTGTATTGATTTGATTAGGTCCAATACATTGGCTTGTACGCTCAAATCCAATCCAGTTGTCACTTCATCAAGTAATAAGACTGGCGGATTGTTGCTTAATGCTTTCGCGATTTGTACTCTTTGTTGCATACCTCCAGAAAAATTACGAGGTTCTTCTTTCATTCGATATACAGGTATTTTTACTTCATCTAATAGATTTTCTCCGCGCTGTTTCATAAAGGCAACGTTGCGATTTCCTGCCGCAATCAATTTCTCCGCAATATTTGCGATACTTGTAAAATTCATACGTAATCCCAAATACGGATTTTGATACACCATACCTAATACATGATTACGAATATAGCGCTGTTGTTGAGATGATTGTGCAAACATATTGGCTTCCCCATTTTGATAGGTACGGATACTACATTCCCCACTCGTTACATCTTGATCAAAGTATAAACACTTCATCATCGTAGACTTCCCACTTCCACTCTCTCCAACGACCCCTAAAATTTCTCCATCGTATACATCAAAGCTAATATCTTGACAAGCATACACGGTCCCGCAAACTGGACAATAATTTCCTTGTAATGCATCTGGTTTATCTTTGCAATGTACGCATCCATCTCCAAATTGTTTGTTTAGATTGCGCACACACATCATTGGTTTTTCCTGCTCCATACTTATCCTCTCTTATTTCTTCTTTGCAAACAATAGCTTGTATCGTTACATTGATAATAGACAGTTCCATTTTCTTCATGAATGATTTCATCTAGGAACACATGCTTTGCCCCACATAAATGACAAGATTTCCCTTGAAAATTTTCCCTTTGAAATGGTTTATCTTCAAAGTCTAGTGAAACTACTTTTGTATAAGGTGGAACTGCATAGATTTTCTTTTCTCTTCCTGCCCCTAACAAAATCAAAGCTTCACTCTCATGCATTTTGGGATTGTCAAACTTAGGAATGGGAGAAGGAGCCATCACATAGCGATCATGTACCATCACAGGATGATCCGCTCCACTTGTCATATCATCAAACTTCATAATTTGTTCATACAACATCAACCAAGCTCCTGTATATTCTTTTTCCGCATGAAGTTGTTTCGTAACCCTTTCACTTGGTTCATATTCTCGCAATGGTTCTGGAGTCGGCACTTGTAAGATTAAGATTTGGTCTTGATGTAACCCAATCTCTGGAATACGATGTCTTGATTGAATCAAACTAGCCTCTTCACTATCATTTACCAACTTTACTCCTGTAGTTTCTTGTATTAAGTTTTTGATACTGATGGCATTGACACTTTCATCGCTTCCCTGATCAATGACTTTCACACTATCTTTTGGTCCTATCAAGGATAAGGTCAACTGAATACCACCTGTCCCCCAACCTCTAGCAATGGGCATTTCTCTTGAGGCAAAAGGCACTTGATACCCAGGAATCGCAATTGCTTTTAGGATGGATCGACGTATTTCACGCTTACTTCCTTCATCAAAGAATGCATAATTATATTTCTTTTTCATCGTCTGCCTCTTTTCTTGTTTTTCGCATCGCATTTAACTTGGATTGGAAAGTTACATAATGTGGCAACTTTAAATGAGAAATAAAGCCTGTTGCTTCAATAGAATCGATATGATAAAGCACAAACTCTTCATCATTTACCGCAAACTTCTTTTCTTCACTTTCCAAACAATGATCCAATATACTCATCGCAATGGTCTTTGTTTCATTTTGCCCATACGTAAGCCCATATCCAATTTGAAACTCTAACTCTTTTTCTCCCTTACTATTTGTTTTCGTTACAGGAATCAAACTTTCTACTTCTGTTACCTTGATATCTCCAATATAATAACAATCTTCCTCTTTGCTTTCTCCATAAGGATCTGCGATATAGATTGGTAATTCACCAACACGAAGTTCACTCACCGTAGGATGTACAACGCCATATCCTCGTAAGGATGCATACCCCAATGCCGTAACTGCCTGCGTCATTCCACGACTCAAGATTTGAAGACGTTCGCTACGCACGGTTGGAAAGGTTAACATCTGTTTCGTTGTATCTTTTGGTTTTTGATCATTTATTTCAACCTCAGGCAACAACCCTTCTTTTCTTAAATATTCACTTACTTTAGGAATTCGCAAATCATCACTTGTCCCCGTTTCTTTTTCATTTAAGAATTCTTGTAGATATTTTTTGATATCTTTTTCTTTCTCTTTACTCAATGTAAAATCCAACAATCGATGCGTATAATCATACGTAGATCCTAAAATCTGTCCTTGTGGTATATCTTTAAATGCTGCAGATATTCTACGTTCTACTTGCATGCTTTCACTTTCAATGATTGTGGAATAATATTTTCTAGGAAGAGTAGATCGATATGCCCTTAAAAGAAAGACCGCTTCTTCCATAGAACCCTCTCCCTGTTTGATTGCTAGTGCTGCTAGTTCAGGAGCGTATAGAGAAGCTTCACTCATCACTTGATCTATCAATAGACGCATACTTCCTTCAATTGTTTTTACATCTGCACATACGCCTTGTTTGACTCTTTCATACTTCAAACGACGAATACTTTCTTCAATGGCTTCACTGCCACCTTTGACTGCTACATATGCCATGTGCTAATTCCTCTCTATCCTTGTGGTTCTTGGTAACGCCATCATATTGTTTTTACGATCCACAAAAATCAAATCGATTCCCAGTGGAAATTCTTTATTCTTTTCATTTCTTGCCAGCATCCATTCTTCTTTCATTCGAATACCAATTGATTTTTCTGTTTGAATCCCTGGACCTTGCACGCGATACTGATGACTAGAACTTAATTCTTCACATTCAATGATCATCGTTGCGCCTAGTTGAGGATCTTTTAGGGTTCCCTCATTTGCTTGTTCAATGAGTTCTTGTAAAGAGGTAGAAGAAGCACCACATACAAAGATATAGGCAGCTTCCCTCACATCCACACAAGGACAATACGTCATATTACTAAACCCCACCGCAAGTGTTGAATCACTACTTGCTAATGCAAAACTTGTATCTGTATCCAACAACATATGCATAAGCAAACGTGTCGATGGATAACAACTCCAATCATGATCCATATATTGCACTTCTTCCGCAAGGGAGTGAATATCTCCTGGATAGGAGAATGCTTTTATTACCTTACGAAATGCTTTCTGTACATCAAATACCATATCAAATTTCATATTGTTCTCCCTATACATCCATCGTATCGAAGTTCACTTTGGTCTTCATAATCTTTCGATGTTTTTGTGTACGTTCTTCTTGTAAACGTACCGCTTCTTTCTTTAACTCTATTTCAAACTCACTTAACAAGGGCAACTCTGCTTTATAAGCCGCATCAATCACTGCCAAGTCATATGCTTTCTGTAGCTGATTTCCAGTAACGATGCCAATTCCAATATGTCCATTACAAGATACCTTTGCCTCTGAAACAAATACTTCTCCTAAATAAAACAAGGAATTTTGAGCACTCTCTCTCATCTTGACCATAACAAGTCCGGTTGCTGGTTCTTCTAACAATGTCATCTGTGCACTGTTTTCTAGCTTATCCGCCCATTTATCAAGAAAGTTTTCTTTACAATGTATCAATATTTCGCAGCGTTCTTTTCTTTTCATAGATCCTCCTTATGTTACAAACGTAGTGTACCTTGTTTTCCAACGACTTTCGTTAACACAAAGTTAATGTTCTGTATTGCTTTGGATAAATTCCATCATGAAAACCCTATCACGCTATATATTTGCAAATTGTACGTAAATAAATCTTTGAAATTATCAATTTTAGGATAAAGAAAACACTGACTACCTAAGCATTGGTAATCAGTGTTCTTTGTTTATATTTTGTTAAAAAGATTTCAAAGGTAAGTGCACTTAGGAAAATCACAAGGATACATAATCCAAGTCCTCCATAATTTCCACCACGTGCAAATTGATTTAAGATAGAACCTATCGTTCCAGGTACTCCAACAGCAGGACCAATGATAACCGCTGCCGCAAAGTTCATTTCACTGCGCATCGCAATCCAAGAGATAATTTTGGTAAAAGATGTTGGTAAGACTGCACTTGTTACAATTTGTCCCCAACTTGAACCAGTCGCACGCAATGCTTCAATGGTTCCTTTATCCACCTCTTCAAACGCCTCTGAATATGACTTAATAAAGTACGCAATGCTATGGAAACTCATCCCAACAATCGCTGTTGTAGCGCTTAATCCAAATCCAGATACAAATAGAATCGTCCAAATAATAGTTGGTACCGCACGAATAAATCCTGCAATTCCTCGTATGATATTGGATAACCATGGATTGGAAAGATTTCGTGCTGCCCCTAATCCAAGTATCAATCCAATAAAAGTCCCAATAATGGTTGTCATAAAAGCCAACAATAAGGTATTGCATAACGATAAGGCAATGTTTTTTATGGATAGTATAGAAACATTAGAATAATCAAAGAATTTTACTAAAATATTTACGATTAAATCAGGACGTACTTGATCCCATTGATAATCGCACATAAACCCTAGAAAGTAGATACAAATACCTCCAAACAACAACAATACCATAAATATGATACGAGAGGTCATATCTCTTTGTTTAATTACATATTTTCCTTTTTTCTTTTTCCGTAGACTATCTACGGATTGCATGGTTAACACTTGTTCCATCATAATAGCCTCTTTCTGATCTGTGTAGAGATTTGATCGGTAATAATGACTACGAGCACAATTAATGCAATGGCGGTACATAAACTTTTCATTTGATAGAAGTCTTTGTATACTCCCATCAACCATCCAATACCACCACCCGCAAGCATTCCTACTACGGTTGCACTTCGTATATTGTTTTCGGCAGCGTATAAGCTCCATGAAATTAAGGCAGGCATTGTTTCTGGAATCACTCCATGTACAATGATTTGCCAATAGTTTGCCCCAGTTGCCTCTAATGCCTCCAAACAATTGCTGTTGGCTTCATCAATAGCATCTGCAAATGTACGAGTCAAAAACCCATAAGAGATGATACACATTACAAGGAATCCTAGAAACTCTCCAAACCATAAAAATGGAATTAATAAGATTGCCCATACTGCTTCTGGTATATTTCTAGTAAAGGACGCAAATCCACGTACTGCATATTTTAGAATGGTATTCTTTCCTGTATTCTTTGATAAAGCCAAAGAGGAGAAGAAGGCAAGGACCATTCCAACAAATGCACCTGCTATAGAGATCACGATGGTCACCCATAATTGATACAACTGTGTAGGTAGTACACTTAGATCCATTGGTAAATATTCTTGTGTGAATCGTACCCAAGAATTCTTAGAATTCACGAGTATTTTTAACCAATCAATTTCTAGGCGTAGTGTGGAAATGGTAATCATCCCTAACAATAACACACACCCAATCAACATTACTTTACGTCTATGGAGGAAATAACTCATGCGCCAACCTCCTCAACTTTACTAATCAATTCAGACATTGGTACTCCATATATCTTTTCAATCACCTCGTTGCTAAGTTCTTCTGGTTTCCCATCAAATACAATTGTTCCCTCATGCATTCCAATGATACGATCTGAATAATGTAAGGCTACATCCACTTGATGAAGATTCACAAGACATGGAATATTCATTGTTTTAGTGATTCCATGAAGATGTTCCATAATAACTTTACTAGATTGAGGATCAAGTGAAGCGATAGGTTCATCACATAACACCATCTTTGGATTTTGAATCAATGCCCTAGCAATCCCTACACGTTGTTTTTGTCCCCCAGATAACTGTGAACATTTCGTATAAAGGCGATCCTTTAACCCTAGCATATCTAATATTTGTGCTGCTTTTTCAATATCTTTTTCCGCATATAAGCCAAGAGCACTTTTCCATGTAGGATAATATCCCAAACGTCCATGCAATACATTTTCTAATACGTTCAAACGATATACAAGATTGTAATGTTGAAAGATCATTCCTATATTTCTTCGAATATCGCGTATTTTCTTTTTCTTCGCTTTGGTCACATCCTCATCCATGAAATAGATATTTCCATTGGATACATCAATCATCTGATTGATACAACGAAGAAGTGTACTCTTTCCAGAGCCACTAGGACCAATCACACTAATGAATTCTCCTTCATGTAAGGAGAAACTCGCATCCTTTAACGCATGCACTTGATTGTTATATATTTTTGTTACGTTGTCTACTCTTAATATTTCTTTTCTCATATCGTCACCTAATTTCCTTTTCTACATGCAGATTGTAACGTATTTAAAAGCGGGATTTGTTAATATGAGGTAAAACGTCTGTTACAAGTTCTTTACATACCTATAGATTTATGTTTTTTCTGTAAAGGAAGACATAAGAAAAGCTGTCGTTCTTTTCTATAGAGGACAGCTTGGTTAGGATTATAATCCTTGTTTGTTCATATCTAGAATGAACTGGTAACGTGATACATCTGTTTTGAAGAAACGATACGTTGTTGTATCATCTTCTGCTTCAAAGAAGAATCCATTCTCTTTCGCAAAGAAATTCTTATTGATCGCATTTTCGCTTGTTAAATTTACAAAGTGATCAGTTAAATCTGTTACTTCTTTTTCTGTCAATACTTCTGTATTTACCCAAAGTGGTCCATTGGGTACGAACTGCTCATCGATGATATATAAATCTTTTTCATAATCATCCCCATAGTTACAACAGTAAGCCCCTGCATATACTTTGTCTTGTGCAATCAATGTTACAGAACCTGGATGATTTCCACCGTATTGTACATCGGAGAACAATCCTCCTTCACTTTCTTTCTTCACATTAATTTCTTCTTTCTTAGTAACTACTTTTTCTCCCTCAGTTCCAAAGATTTCCCATAAGGATTGTGTAGGTACTAAACATCCACTTGTAGAAGATGCGGATACAAAGCTAAAGCTTTTTCCTTTTAATTGTTCGTATTTTTCTTCTCTTGTTTTTCCTTCAAAGTCTGCCTTGTTTTTCACATTGGTAGCAATGTAGGCATTATACCCTGATTTTTCTAAATCCTCTTTTGGTCCATAAGATACAATTGGAAGTACTTTGTCGTTTTTCTCATGTGTTGTTGCGAACGTTGCCCCACTCTCCCAAGCAATCTGTGCAGTTCCTGATAACATCGCTTCTGTTACTGCGGCATAATCATCTAATACAGATACTTTTACATTGTAATTCTCCCCTAATGCTGCTTTTACTTCTTCTTCCAACATAGCGAATGCTTCTTCACTTCTCTCTGGTGTTTTTTCATTTGGAAGGAATGCGATTGTAATGTCCTTTGTTTCTTCACCTCCACTGCTACATCCTGCAAGCAGTGTCATCCCCAATAGGGCACTCATTAAAAATTTACTACCTTTTTTCATATGTTCTCCTTTTATAGTTTACCTAATGTGCTAAGCACACAATTATCATAAAGGAACTGCGTTCATGTTTTGTAAAAGAGGAGTAAAAAAAGTGTAATTATTCCATGAATTCTTGAGAAGAATGTTCACAAATATGATTTTTGTGTTAAAAACAGACAAATCACACGGATATCACCCATCCCTTCCATTCAATAAACTGCCTGCATATCATTCCAAAAAAACGTTTATTTCCAACACCCTGATTCTTAGTTAATCACAAGATCTTTGTCGATAGATTCTCATGGCGAATAAAAACGCAACGATTAAGATTCCTATACACCATGATAAAGCGACCCATAGTTCATTGCCAACCGCTTGGTTTGCGAATAAACCTCTTATGCTATCTACGATTGCTGTCACTGGCTGATGTTGTGCAAATATCCTTAAAGCATGTGGCATAGATTCTGTAGGAACAAATGCAGAACTAAGGAATGGTAAATATACTAGAATATAGGAGAAAGCACTCGCCCCATCCGCTGACTTTGCTTTTAACCCAGCGACAACTGCTACCCAAGTCAAAGAAAGCGTAAATAAGATTAGAATCCCCAAAATAGCGAACCATTGTAAAATACTTGCGAGGGAACGAAATCCCATACATAAAGCAACCACCATAATCACCGCAAGAGATAGCAGATTGGATACCAAGGAAGTAAGAACATGTCCCCAAAGAGGTGCAAATCCTGAAATAGGCATGGAGTGAAAACGATCAAATATACCACTCTTTATATCCGTAAACAAGCGAAGGGCAGTATATGCAACTCCTCCTGCAATGGACATCAACATCACTCCAGGTAACATATAGGTTGTAAATTCAGCACTTGTCATAGTTGCGGCCATTGCGCCACCAAACACATACACAAACAACAACATAATCGCAACTGGTGTTAGAGTTACGGTGATAATTGTATCAAGACTTCGAAAAATTTGATGTAAAGAACGTTGCAACATGACCACCATATCACTTATAAAATAATAGCTTGTAGGTTTCATATTTACTTACTCTCCTTTGCTTTGATAACAGATAAAAAGATATCTTCCAAACTTGGTTGTTTTACAACGTATTCCACTTTTGCTTGTGGTAATTGTTTCTTTAATTCATCAAGGGTTCCACATAATAAAATTCTTCCTTCATGTAAAATCGCAATTCGATCTGCCAATTGCTCTGCCTCCTCTAAATATTGTGTAGTCAAAAACACCGTGACACCTTTATCGGACATCTCCTTTATTTCTTTGTATACGTCCATCCGTGCCTCTGGATCTAATCCAGTCGTTGGTTCATCCAGAAAAATCACTTCAGGATCCCCTAATAAACTCATCGCAATATCCAAACGACGTTTCATACCACCTGAATATGTGGAAGCACGTCGATCTGCCGCATCCATTAATTGAAATCTCATCAATAAACTTTCTACTTGTTCTTTTACATTTTGAATATGGCGAAGTCGAGCAATCAATGTCAAGTTCTCTCTTCCCGTTAAAACATCATCCACTGCGGAAAACTGACCAGTCAAACTAATCACTTCTTTTACCTTCATCGCATCTCTTGTCACATCATATCCACAAACAACTGCCTTACCTCCATCCGCAGACAATAACGTTGATAAGATCTTAATCAAGGTTGTCTTACCCGCTCCATTACTCCCTAATAACGCAAATACTTCACCTCTTTTCACATCGAAATGAACATCTTTCAAAACTTCCAACTGCTTAAATGATTTCTTCAAACCCTGTATTTCTATCATTTTATGTTCCATCTTTTTTCTCCTTTATAAACACAAAGAGCCAATCATCAACGAGTTCATAACTCTTAAAATGATTGGCTCTGCGTCATTGCGTCTGGCTCTTTTAATATTTTGATATTTCCTTTATTTACATCGATAAGATGTTCCTGTCTACACTTTGGACAATACAAGACAAAGTTCTTCATCACAGTATCTTCCCTTAACATAATTCGTGTTTTGTTTTTGCATATTGGGCACAATAACCATTTCGTTTTATTCTCCATACAATGTTTACTTCTCTTTCCTTGTATTTTATCTTTTCAACTTTTGATGAATATCTCGGTTTAATTTTGTACGCCAATCTTCTGTATACGTAGATGCATTGCGTAATAACTCTTCACAAAAAGACGCAACATCATCTCCTGTAACTTCTAATACATCTCTTCCATTTGCGGCACTTTCTTCAAACAACCCGATCAAATCGTTGTGGATTGCCATTATGTCATATCCTGCACCTGAGGCAAAATTCCACATATGCGATTGTATCTTCTTGAAGACATACTGATAATCTTCAGGTAGTTTCTTTACTCTTGCCATTGTTTCTTTATATTCACGTTTACTCTCTATCATTTTACGGATATTGAAATAGTTGTCAAAAAATTCATGCATTGTCTTCACCCTCCTTTAAGTGGTTAATTCTAGATGCGACAAACTCCCATTTTTGCCAAAAAGAAGCGAGTTCTTTTTCTCCGGCCTCATTCAGTTTAAAAAATTTACGGGGAGGTCCCATATCTGATGGTTTCTTTGTAATATCTACTAATTTGTTTTTTTCAAGTCTTACCAAAATAGTATACACTGTTCCATCTACTACATCGCGAAATCCTAACGCATTCAATTTACGTGTGATCTCATAACCATACGTCTCATGATGACGAATGATTTCTAAAACACAGCCTTCTAATACTCCTTTTAACATCTCTGTTAAATTATCCATACAACTCACCCCTAATCTTTGTAGTAGGTATTAAGTACTACTTACTACAGGTATATAGTATCACGTAGTAGTGACTGTGTCAACTATATAATAAAAATAATCGTTAGAAATATTTTCCTATAAGACTGATATCCTCATACACAAAAAAACCATCATACGAAGATGATGATTTGTGTAAAGTTAGGATATAACTACATTATAAATGAATAATTTTTCAAGGCTTCTCTTCTAAAAATGTGGAATCATTTTCGTTTTAATATTTTTTCTAAAGATGATATATCTAATAAATTCACAGTTTCAACAATACCCTTATAGAAGACTGCGAAATTATTAAACGCACAAGGTAATTGCTTAGCTTTTTCCAAAGTATCAATACATTGTAGACGCAAAGGGATGTTTTCTTGTTCACAATATGCTTTTATCTTTTCAATTGTTTGATAAACATATGGGCACTGCATATCATAATACATAGTTAAATCTTTCTCATCAATTTTTGATGCTTTTGCTTGTTGTGTAAAAGAAGGTGTAGTGCCATCAAACGATAAGGCAAGCAGCTCATAATCACTATCTGTTCGATCTACAACTTCAAACCCGGAACTCTTCGCAAAGTTTTGATCACTAAGCCAATGCTTTTGTTTCTTAGATCCAAGCATACAAATACCAGATTTCCCATTGGCTTTCGCATCTTCTATACAATACTGCAACAAAGACTTTCCATATCCGTGTCCTTTTTCACTACCTGAAACCCATAAACAATAGATATAGTAAAAATTCTCACCAATAATAGGTACCCATGCTTTTTCAAGAGGTGCATATTCAATAAATACAACTGCTTGCTTTTGAAGTTTTCGAAATACATGACCTTCTTTCAATCGATTCAATAGCCATTCTCTTTTTGCCTCAATACCAGCATGTGGTTTTTTATTTCTTATAATACAACACAAATGTTCATCTACAATATTTTCTTCTGTTAGATTTATGAAAGTATCCATACTTTATTTCACCTCTTATATCATTCTTCATTAAAACAATTTTTTCCCATTAAGTATATTGATATCTAACGCTTTCGCTAGTCCTGTTTGTTTGAATGGATTCACTTTTTCTATACTACCGTTTCGTCTAAACTGTGAACCCGTATTTTTAAACCAAAAGGTTACGTTCGCATTGATGCATTGTTCACGGATGTTTAAAACCCAATCATAATCACATACGCGCACCTCACGACCAGTTTCTCCACCTACGCTCACGTGTTCTACTCCATGTAAATAAGGTGTCAAATCGATGGATTCTAGTAATGGCGCACATGCGATAAAACGTCTTTTTATAGGATAAGATAAAAACAAAGGAAGACGGTAATCTGCGGTTTCCTGATTTTCAACGGTACAACCAATATTCACATTTTCATATCCTGTTCCCCAATCCTTAGGAAGTGATACAAGAAAGCGATTAATTCGTTTTGTTAGAATCAAAAATTCAATATCCTGTCTTTCTTTTATCATAGCCCAAGCTTCTTTACGCCACTCATCTGCTTCTGGTAAGAAAAAATCCGTCGCAAAACATGTCGCAAGAATCTTATCTCCTTTGATATTGTATTCCCCTTTTGCATTCTTTCTAATTGGCCAATTGAATGTATCTGTTTTTTCTATTTTATTTTGTCCATAACGCTTTGCATTTGGTCCATAAAAATAACAATTGCTACAACCCTCACTAATCTTATAACATCCACTCCATGGTTCCCAGTTCATACCTAGCCTCCCACTTCTCTACACTCTTATGTATTTTTTCATTATAGAAATATTATAAAGAAAAACGCATGTATTTTCACTGTAAATTTCGGACATGTTTCAATACTTATATTTCATAGCCCATAGCCTGTTTTACTTCGTTCATTTTTTCTTCTGTAGTTAACATACTTAATAATGCATAGGCAACATCTGGTGCTGTTTTAGGGCAGGAAGAAGTAATGATATGTTCATTTATTTCCATCCATTCATCTCCAAGAAGTACACCAAATTCTTTTAATTCCTCTCTTTTATATCCACCTCTTAAATGATAGGTAGTAGCTCTTTTCCCTTTCAAGATACCACTTTTCGCAAGAGGGAATGCCGCAACACATACAGAGGCAATTGGTTTATGTAGCTTATCGAATGAACGAATCAACTCTAAAGTTCTTTCATCATATGCTTCTTCATAGAAACCATACTCTTGAAAACCACCTGGAATTGCTAAAGCATCATACTCTTGTACATCTACATCTTCGATTACGACTTCAACTTCCATATGAACACCAAAAGTACTCTTAACACTCTTATGAAAACCACAAGTAATTACCTCAATATCACAATCGAAATCATCCCTTGCCCATCCAAACACATCAATGAACGGACTTACTTCCATCATTTCAAATGCATGTAAACACAAAAGCAATATCTTCATAACCCTACCTCCATGTATACTTCACTCATGAATTTATTCTAACATAAATATACCTATATAAAAAGACTTATCAGTCACCAACCAATAAGTCTAATGCAATCTATTAATGTTTCTCTATCTCTTATCTTATTTACTTAAAATAGTTCATTTCTCGCTAACCGCAATCCATACTTGCGCATCTCCGTCTTCATTCAAATAGCATTCTATATCCGGAGCACCTGATTTCATTCTACCAGTGATGTATCCTTTGTTTAGTGGAGCATACTTCGATTTCGGTAGCCATTTTGTAATCGCTTGTACTTGAACTTTTCCCATAGTATCCGTTGTACAAGGAAAGATTGCCCAAGTTTGTTTAGGCACTGTATAAGACACCAAGTCTCCTTCCCTCTCGTCACTAGAAGAAATCCCAATATAATAAGCAAAACGTCTTGCATCTTTAGAATCAATATTATATTCACTTATTCCTAATAAACCATATGGTTCTTGCGTTTTTCGAGACATTAATAACTCCTGTTGTGCACCATTGCGAAAGGTGTTCCAACATTCTGGGATTTTCTTTCTTCCCTCTTGTTTTTGGTTTGTCGTCTCTATTCTATAAGCCAACACATTAAAACTTTCTTTTTCTACAACCAGAAATGGTAATTCCATAACTATTCCTCCTTATATAGGATGATAGGATATCATATAAATCTTTAGGTTTCCTCTTCTATTTAGACCTAAAATGGAAGGTTTTTAATGTGTTTTGCTTATATGTGAATAACGAATTCAATTCTTTTACTATGCAGTAAAATATTTAAATATAAATATCTACAACACAAACCTTTTACAGAATCACACAGAAAACAATTGCATGATATCTTCTTTACTCATTTTTGAAACACTTCCCTCATTATTTTCAACAAACATATCAGCAAGTTCTTTTTTCTTAAGTTGCAACTCCTGTATTTTTTCTTCAATGCTATTTTTCATTACAAGCTTGAATACTTGAAGATTTTTTGTTTGTCCAATTCTGTGCGCACGATCCGTTGCTTGATTTTGCGCTGACTGATTCCACCATGGATCATAATGAATCACTGCTTCTGCAGAAGTAAGATTTAACCCTGTTCCTCCAGCTTTCAAGGAAATCAAAAATACTGTCGTATCATCTTTTTGAAATTGAGCAACCAATTTTCTTCTATCTTCTTTACTGGTTTTGCCAGTAAGCATATAAAAAGATATACCTCTCATGGTTAATTCTTCCGCAATAAGATCTAACATACTAGTGAATCCTGAAAACAATAGTACTTTCTGTTTGTTTTCTCTAAGTGATTCAATCAATTCCAAACATGTCTTTAGTTTTGTAGAAGGCTCCTCAATATTTTCAAATAATAAACGTGGTTCACAACACAATTGACGAAGTTTCGTTAACATCGCAAGAATTGCAATTTTATCAGGAACATCTGCCTCCATCATACTTTGTAGTTCTTTATTTACTTGTGCTAAATGGGCAAGATACAATTTATGTTCCTCTTCGCTAAAGCTGATCTGATAATAACGATCAATTTTATCAGGAAGCTCTTTTAACACATCTTTTTTTGTACGACGAAGAATAAAAGGTGTAACTAATTTCTTTAGTTTCTGCTGTTTTTCTTCATTATTATTCTTCACAATATCATTCTCATAATGCTTTTGAAAATAATGATAGTTGTACAAATAATTCGGCATGAGGAAGTCGAAAATAGACCATAATTCCGCCAAAGAATTCTCAATTGGTGTCCCACTCATCGCAATTTTATGTTTAGCTTTTAATTTCTTTACAGAAATTGCATTCTTTGTTTTCTGGTTTTTTATATTTTGTGCCTCATCTAAAATAACATATAAAAATGATATTTCATCATACAGTGCAATATCCCTTCTCATATAATCATAAGAAGTAATCAAAACATCAAATTTCTTATAATCTTTTACTATAAAGCCTCTCTCATCAGCATTCCCACAAACACAGGCACATTTCAATTTTGAAGAGAACTTGTGTATCTCATCTTCCCAGTTATAAATAAGAGATGCGGGACAAACAACAATACTAGTTCCTAATGCAATCTTACTCTCAAGCAATGCAATCATCTGTAATGTTTTTCCAAGCCCCATATCATCGGCCAAGATGCCATTGAAATTATAACGTTGTAATAAAGATAACCATTGAAATCCATCCTTCTGATAATCTCGTAGAACTGGCTCATATTGCGATGGTATTTCAAATTCTTTTACAATATCACCATCCCAATGACGTATCATATCTTGAAATTGTTTATCTCTTTCAAACATCAAATTTTGAAATTCATCCATATCGTCTACCAGTGAAAACATACGATATGTAGGGATTTCAATTTTCCCTTGTAAATCAGATAATGTTAAATGTTGCTCTTCAACAAACTCATTTAATTCTTCTAAATTCTCAGAATTCAGATTCAATAATTGTCCATTTTTCAAACGATAGAATTTTTTCTTTCTTCGATAGGCTTTTAGAATATCCGATAACTCTTCTTTGGGTATTTCTTCACTGTTTATATTTATAGATAATAAATCATTTGTAAAATGAACTCCAATAGAAATTGAATAATGGTTGCTACTCCCTAGTTTTTTCAATGCATCGCTTACATAAATTTCACAGTACTCACTTAGTTTTGGCAATGCATCATAAATAAAATTGAATCCATCGTCACTTTCACTATGTAAGTCAAAATATGCAAGATGACTCCCGTAATCTATTACATTTGCATGTTTTTTAATCATGGCTTCCACTATATCTTGCGTATAGTTAGTTACATACGTTTCATTAAACCCTTTGTATCTTTTTCCATTTTCATGAACATATTCCAATCTCACATACATTTGTTCTTCTTGATCAATATCTGCATATAATTTTATAAGCTCACAAATATCTTCTTGTCCAACGATATCGATATCCAAATACTCTTTGATTGGATAAAGAACATACTTTTGAAATTTCTCATTTTCATCTTGATAAACAGACATAGAATTATATAATAATTTTCTTAAAAACTTCATCGTCTTACCTTCGTTGTCCAACGCATATCGAGTTATATTATATATTTTAGATTTTGTTACTTTATAAAGATGCTTATCTCCCATAATAAAACTCTGCGCTAAATCCCAACTATATATAAATAACTTCCCACTTTGATGAATTGTAATGTGCATAAGTTCATCAGATTCTTCGCATTTAAAATTGATAGAAGGTATTTGCGTTTCAAAATACGTATCAAAAAACACATCCATCCTTTGCTCATTTACTAACAAATATCGAGAAATAGGTAAAACATTGTAATAATCATGTTCACTTATTTTCTTTAAATTTTGTATTATGAAAAGGCGAAGCATTTCTATCTGTTTTATAGCATTTTCATCGAAAGCTTCCATTTTATGTATAAATGATAATGATTTCCCATAACTAAATTCTACTTGAGAGTCTACACGATTCATAAATTCTTCGATATTACGGATCACATAAAGTTTTTCATTTCCTATACGATAACTAATTTGTATTTCATCCAGTTTTGTTATTTCAATAGATGGAACAAGTTCATATTGTTCATCTTGCAAATGCATAGCGAGATCATGTTCATAAGCTGCAATGGCTTCTTCCATCAACTCCCTACTATCTCCAACAATTTTTCCCATTTTTTTATATTCTATAGCCTCGAATAATTGTTCTCTTTTCTGTTTTCTTATATCACAAAAGGTATTGATATAATGGTAAGGGAATTGGTTTGGTTTTATCTGTATCAATTTCTTTACAACAGCCCCAACATGACCACAAGCCTTTTCTTCACAATGCCCACAGTCACATACAAAATTGAGTACATTGCCCTGAGCGTCCATCGTCAGCTGCACATGATTTTCATGTTGGAAAATGGATACAATTGCTGTTAATTGAAATACCCCTGCATCCTCAACTACATCCACCGTATCAACAAATTCTGAGGTATGAAATTGTTCAGCTAATACTCTATGTATGTTATCATGGAAAGCAGTCTGATCAAAGTTCTTTAAAGTGTATTCCATTATTCTGCCTCCCCATATATTTCATCTAGTAGTTCTATCAAATGTTTTTTTCTAAAGAAATGTTCTTTCGCATATATCAAAATCTCGCTTACAACCAACTTATTTTCTACAGACTTAACAAAATCAGAAAGAATGTTATAAAGATCGTAGAATTGATTGTAATTGGTAGCATTCTGCATTTCCGTAATTATCATATAATAAAATACATAATTATATAATTTCGTATCATATTCCCTTAAAATACTCTCGTTATAAATCAACAAATCAAGTTCTTGAGAGTGATAAATTTCATAGAGAACATTATCATACAACTCTAATTCCATGTATATCTCTATCAGTTGATAATATTCGCAATATAGTTTTATACTTTTAGTTACTTTCATTAATACCTTTTCGTATTCATTCTGCACTCTCGCGAATTCTAACAAATCCTTCAAATATTTCATTGGAAGAGTATCGCTGTTTTCATAGAGTTTGAACAAATAATTCAAATAGTTATCATATTCTTTTAGCATCAAAGAAACGTGCATTACAGTTCCTATAAGTTCTTTTCGTTTATGAAGTTCTAATGAAGGAATCCGCAAATACGCCAACAATTTTTCTTTTGCAATCGCATAACTTCTGTTATGAATATCACATTCGATTTCATAATCTTTTACCACCCCAAAGTTTTTATAATTAGAAATGCTTGATAAAATATCTTGAGAACTAAATTTCAAATCTTTCATAAGTTGAATCTTCAGTTTAAGACAATACGAACAAACTTGAAAATTTTTCTGTTTATGATAGCCATCAAGCATTCCATTTAACGTGCGTAACCCTTCCTGATCTTTGGTAAATGCATTCTCTAACAACACAATTAAAAAATCCAAACGCTTCATCGCTTTCAGATGTTGATGAATCCACTTGATTCTCTGTAATGATCCATTAGAAGGTGAACTTTTTAGTCTTTGAAAAATAGTGTGCATCATTTGTGTAGTTAATGACATCGGTACAGCAGAATTGATGGAATTGCTCATTTCTAGAATTTTATGTAATGTAGAAAATAGATTCTCCCATCTTTCATACATCATGTCATCCTTTGTAGAAGTCTCTATTGCCATTGAAAACTCTCTGTCAAATCTGTATGCGTTTGCTTGACTGATACATTTTTGAGGATTTCCTTTGAAATATTTAAACATAGTTTCGCCCAATACATCATCACTTTGTGCTTGTATCTTTTGAAGTGGCACACACGCTGTTGGATTATCTTCCAAACTCAATTTTATAAGTACAGCTGCCATATGTTCACAATTTTTTCGATCCATTTCATATACACAATCGCAATCCATATATACGACTTCATCATCATTAAAAATAATATTTACTTTATATGGATGTGAATCATTGACTATAGCAAAAACATTTTCGTTTTGTTTTTCGTAAATTTCCACCCTATTTTTAAGACAATAACTATACCCTAGATTCCATATTTCAGGTTCAAACAACTTTTGGTATTTTTTCATACAGTTTCTTCCTCATATGCAATACCATGTTTCTCACACCATGCTTTTGCGATATTACAAAAACATTGATCGCGATATTCATACCAATCTTCCTCTAAATTATTATATCTAATTGTATCTTTAAATTTACGAAATGCTCCTTTGCTATGCAGTTTATTTAATGATTCCTCCGCAACTCGTTGGTTTGAAAGACTTTGCGCATATGTCTCCATAATTTGATGTTCTTGAATATCAAAACGACTTGGCAATGAAATATATTCATCTTCGTGTTCATAAAAATAAATAGCTTCACGAATCTCGTCTTTCTCCCATTCTGGGCATAACAAAAGATATTCATCAAGGATGTCGTTTTCATATTTTCGAGTATATTCAAAATTAATATTTACAATTACTTCTTTTTTCTTGTTGTAAAAAGATTGATTATCCTCATTTACACTTTCCATTCCTAAAAGAACATCCACTAAATTTATCACAAATCATCCCTCCCATAGCAAAGCACTTCTAATTTGATATGATTTTATCACAAATAAAATCGTATTTACATGGAAATATCATAACTCTCATTCCAACAAAACTTACTTAAAATCCTGCCTAATATACTATGAATTATCATTACTAACGATAATAGAAGTTTTTATATATCTTGGATTATCACTCACTACCTATAGAATAGCTACAACTTGCTCTATATTTGTTGCACTACGTTGTCGTAAGCTTTCTGTTATTACCTAACAATACATATAGAAATAATGCAGATTCAACCGCATCCGTTATTCTTTTCTTGATTCTTTCCTCTATCTTCAATACGACTAATTATCAAAACATATGCACCTTCTTTATCATATAGGATTCAAACAGCTGTCCCTATACCACTGGTGCCTCATTTTCTACACACCCTTATTCTTGCACTTTCATTTATATTTTCATATACATTGTACAATAAAGATTTCTTGTATACGATCATCATGAAGTTCATGCAAATACTAGCCATTGATTGTTTTAGATACCTAAATCACTCCAAACACATCATGTACAAACGCTGTATCCAAGATACGTTCACTTTTCACATCACTATGGCTCAACATCATCTCCACCTTATTAGCGATTGTAGTATCAATTAATTGTTCAACATCAATCCCTCGAAGCGTAAAGAATAAGAAAGGATTATCATCTAGACGCGCACCAATTCCATATAGCACTGCGGCGACATGTTTACACATCACAGCCCAATCTGGGCAACTGCACTGGAAGCTAATCTCTCTAGGGTTTGGAAACAGTCCAGTTTCATTTGTAAATAAGTCTTTAAATTCATCAGGAAAATCTCCCGTAATAAGTGATTCTAAAGAATCTATTTTATTTGCACAAGCTGCCATAATGTTCTGACAAGTGTCTTCCTTTAATGGAGAAATATGGATTTCTACTTTATATGGTGCTTTACGACTTCCTTGTACTCGTGCTAAAATTTTTCCCTTTATAATCTGTAAGTCAATAACTGCACCAGAGCGAACATAACGTTTTCCGCGACTTAAGCGATTATCATAATCCGCATACCGTTCTAAGTTTGCACACCAAGATTGTCCCCACCAACTCTGTGAAATACCTTTTCCGCTGATTATCACAGGCTCCATTGTTTTTCCTTTACTGGCTGCTTTTTGACTACTCATTTCTGCTTTTTCTCGTAATTCTTCCACTGATATTTGTGAATATGTTGGAATATCCCAATATTTACGCATCATCATCACCTCACATATCCAGACGAAGTAAGTTCATCAAATCTTCGCCTTGTAATTCTGTAATCCAATGTTCATCATTTGCTCCTATAATTGATTCCGCTAATGCTTTTTTTGAATTGATCATTTGGTCAATTTTCTCTTCTATTGTTCCTTTACAAACAAATTTATGTACCATTACATTTTTCTTTTGACCGATACGGAATGCTCGATCAGTCGCTTGGTTTTCAACAGAAGGATTCCACCAACGATCAAAGTGAATCACATGATTTGCAGAGGTTAAATTCAAACCAGTACCTGCTGCTTTAAGGGAACAAACAATATATGGCACATATTCTTCCGCATTAAATTGCTCCACAATCTTTCCCCTTTGCTTCACTGGCACTCCACCATGAATGACATATCCACGCTTATGGAAAATACTTTCCAAATAATCACAAAGATAAGGTATGATTTCCTTATACTGTGTGAAGATTAACACACGTTCACGCTTTTCATAAATGGTTTCGCATAGCTCTTTTAATACTTCAAATTTCCCACTATCCTTACGACTATAAGTATCTTCTCCTAAATACTGATCTGGATGATTGCAAATTTGTTTTAGCTTTGTAATAGCAGATAAAACAATTCCTCGATGTTCCATTCCATCACTATTCAAAATCTTGTCTTCCATTTCATTCAGCAAATTACGATAGAGTACAATTTGTTGTTTACTAAGTGTGATATATTCAATCGTTTCTATTTTATCAGGTAAATCATCAATAATCGTTTTGTCTGTTTTCAATCTTCTTAAAATAAAGGGGGAAACCATTGCCTTTAACTTCTCATACCCTTCTGGATGAGATTGCAAACGAGTAGAGAATTGCTTAAATTCTCCAGAGGTTCCCAACAATCCTTTGTTTAAGAAATCAAACAAGGACCATAAATTGGTTAGATCATTTTCAATTGGTGTTCCTGTCATCGCAATTCTTACATTCCCTTTCAAATGTTTAATTGATTTCGTCTGAGCAGTTAATGGATTTTTGATTGCTTGTGCTTCATCTAATATAATAACATTCCAAGATATATCAGAAAGTTCCAACAATCTAGATACCATACCATAGGTTGTAACTGTAACAAAGTTAAGTTCTTTTATTTCTTTCTTTAACACACTTGCACTTCTTCCATGCAAAATATGTATTGGTAACTTTGGCGCAAACCTTTCTCCTTCTTTTCTCCAGTTTTCTAACAAGGAAGCAGGCACAATTAACAATATTTTTGCGTCTGGCATTTGTTCATAATAGGCTTGCAAAAAAGATAAAACTTGTACCGTTTTGCCTAGTCCCATATCATCTGCCAAACAAGCCCCAAAACCCAATTCACTCATGTGGTGAAGCCATGAAAACCCAATAGTTTGATATGGTCGAAGTGTTACATTCATCCCTTTTGGCATGGCAACTGGTTCTAACTTCGTTGGATTACGAAGAGATTGCAGAAAAGATGCCAACCAAGAACCATTGCTTATCAATATCCCATTATCTGCGTCTCGATCGATATATTCAACATCTCCACGTATTGCTTGTAAAAGAGTGATATCTTTTTTATTCTTATCAATATCTTCCAGTAATGCTCTTAATTTCTCATGATCAACTTCCACCCATTTCCCTTTCAAAAGTGCTAACCCTTCACTTTGTTGAAGTAATTTTTTCACATCTGATTTTGTTAATTCAACGCCATCTACAACAAGTACTGGTTGTAAAGAAATTAGAGAATCAAAGCCAAAAAGTGATGGTTTATCTTCTCCCATCTTTACATTCAATGAAACACTTGCATATTTCTTTCGCCACCAATTCGGAATACGACATAAAATCCCAGATGCTTCAATCGCTTCTACATGCTTTAAAAATTCATAAGCTTCTTGCGTAGTTATTTTCAAGGGATGAAACAATTCTCCACTTTGTACAAACTGTGAAAGTAAAGGACAAGCTTCCGATGCTTTATTCAGACAAGATAATAGTGAAAGTAATTTATTACGTTCTTGTTTATATTCTTCAAGGGCGTAAGTTAAAGGCATGTGTCGTATCTTGCCCTCTTGTGTTTTTGTTGCATAGGTCGCCATAAAGGCAAAAGGATATACATCATCCTTGTTTTCTACTAAATGAAAGAAGATGCGTTCTGGAGTTTTGAGACTTTGATTTTTTTCTGCTAAATAAAGAGCAACTTTCCCATCATAGTCCTTAATTTCACTTGAGAATATCTCGTTTAATTTAGTAAATTGAATATTCAACCAATCTCTATCCACGAATTCATTGCCAAGTATGTATGGTATTTTTCCTTGTATGTTATTCCATACATCGTCATTTGCCTCTACTATACTTTCTTCCCTGGCGATTTCTAACTCTGGAAGTGAGGTTAATAACTTGATATACGCCTCGCTAACTTGAAATAAAAATAATGTAGAAGGATGCAATTTAGAAGGTTGTTCTTGAAAGCCTAAATGGTACAATGCATGATAGCGATTATCATGAAATTGCTCTTGAATAGAATTTAGCACTTCGCTTGTTTGATCCAAATAAAAACCATCGCTTGTGATAATAAATTTCAGTGTACTATAAAGTTTCATATGTTTACCTCTTTTGATATCATGATATCATATTTTTCATCCAAAATACTATACTTCCATTTTTAACGCGCACTCTGCGTTAAACTTATCTGAATATTTAGAAGTGACGAAGCCAGTAATATGGCAAAAGGAGCTACTTCATTTTTTTAAGCTTACAAACAGTCATGAAGATTTCGTTTGTTACAAGAATACTCGAGGTATAAACTCAACATCCCCTTATAGTCCACTTACCTTCATTCTACGTGACAGGCTATTTTGTAATCTCTTCTTATTAAAACCTTCCTTTTCTGTTTAAACTTCAGATTGAATATTTTTTCTATTATTAAAATCCCTTGTTATTTCTCTCGCCTTATCTTGAATATAATCTTGAAGAATATTCAGTCTTGCTATTGAAAGATTATATTTTACATGTTTTTGAAATTCAAAATTATAAAGATTATTAAGTTTTGAAATATCTTCTTTTTCACAAAACCATTTCACTAATTGATTCTGCTTTCCACCTAAAGCAGAATCATTATGTTTTGACTTATAATCTTCAAACAGTTTCTTATCTTGTATCTTTTCATCGCTTAGATGAGAAAACAATGATATTCCATGATCAAACAATGGAGCCATTGAAAGATATTCATTTGTGTGATTGTTTTTTAATAATCCGAAATTCCCATAATGACGGTCTTCATTATTAATAATTGCATCAAATAAAATCATTTCTCTAAATTCTTTTATAAATCCTAATTCTGTAATTCTCTCTTCTAGACGCTTCAAGTCAAATGTATCTAGTAAATTCCCCATAGGAACAAATGATACATCCTTGTTTGTGAAATTCTCACATATTGATGCTAATATTCCTTTCCATTTCTGCAAATCATAACTGACATGTGAAATCCCCTAACTTCTCGCTACTTGCGCTGCATAATATTCACTATATGGCTCTTTCCCTCCATTTGTAAATAAAGATGTATCTGTTCCACCCTTAAATAATATCAATTTATTTTCTACTCTTCTCCACGACTTCGGAAGTTGTCCATCGGTTGTCATTTCAGGACTAGGTGACAACTCTTTGACTGATGTATTACATCCAGTAAAAGCTACTAATGATAAAATATCTGAAAAGTGGTTTTCATATAAATTATACTCTTCCCATCGTCCATTAAAATCTTGTGACACTACCCAATAAGGATCGTTTACCGATAGCCCTTTACAGATATCTAATTGTCCCTGTAAATCATGCATATCAATATTTTGACTTGAAAGTATTTCATGCACAAAAGTCCTATTTTGAGGTATCATCCGGCGTCTTAACCAACACAAAAGTGTTTGCGTATCTCCTTTTACTCTTTCAGGGAAATCTTTTGTATCTGAGAGAGTCTTTAAAATAGTTACTTTAGTGGTGTTATACTTATCATTTTCAATCGTAAAAGAAAGCAATGATTTATTATATTTTTTTAATATATAGGTTTTCATAATACACCTCTTTTCTTTGCAGTCTTATTATACCACAGGACAAAAACAGATTGCGACAAAACATGTTCCCTTCCTTTTTTTAATTTCTATTTATGATTTTGATGAAATAATCCTCTTATTTTATAAATGATATTCTCATTAGACATCCTATGCTCGTGCTGATGTTTTCATCCGTAAATACAGCAAATACATTTCATATATAACCCAATACAAATACCAAAATATTAATATTTCCAAAAATCTACGAAGGTACATTTTCTTCAATATTACGATTATAAAACTCATATATCATTTCACAGTTTTTGAGCAAGTGATTTGTTTACAAGTCCAATGAAAGATGATGAATTAGATTCATAATTAAACATATTTATATCTCCATACCATACGATATTTTTATCTAAAATTATAAAATTTGAATTTATCATTTTTGTTGTAACAATCAACTCACAACCTGCACCATTCAAATAACGTTTCACTTCCTCATATATTTTATTTTCACCAATAATGAATATGATTTAACCCCTCTATGCACTATTTGCATCAGTAGTACGTGAGATTTCTTAACTTTTGCTAATTGGTAATTGCTCATTCTTATTACTATTTGTTTTTTTGATGATGCAAAGTCATTTTTTAGAACACTTAAATAAGAATCTTTATAATATATTAATGCGATAACTTCTGTGCATCTTCTACTTCTTGCAAATGATAGCCTTCTCTATAGTAAGCTTTTAATCGTTTTTGAAACATAGCATCAAACACTGGTATATGAATATCAACATAGTCATGAACTTGAACACATGCCTTATCTGCAAATTCTCTGTGTAACCTACCCGTATATTGTTCAACTCTATTCTTATCAGCAATGGGTAATGATAGTAACAAAGTTTCCAAAGAAGGGAAATCAAAACCTTCTCCAAGTAATTCGCTGATTGCTACTATGTCAAAAAAAAGTACCAACGGTCGAGGATAAGAATATGTATAAGCACAAATTCATTTTACTAGATTCTTTATTTTTGTTGTTGTTGTTGTTTTCATGGTGTATAAGCACAAATTCATTTTGCTAGATTCTTTATTAAAGCACATAGGATCAACCAAATACCAACAGTATAAGCACAAATTCATTTTACTAGATTCTTTATTATGAAATGACTGTTAAGTATGAAGCAGGAAGTATAAGCACAAATTCATTTTACTAGATTCTTTATTGCTACATCAGTACTTCCACTTGGAAAATAGTATAAGCACAAATTCATTTTACTAGATTCTTTATTGCCCAATTGATATTTCTGATAAATTCTCTGTATAAGCACAAATTCATTTTACTAGATTCTTTATTTGGTCACTAACAAACAAAGCATTCGCAGATGTATAAGCACAAATTCATTTTACTAGATTCTTTATTTTAATGCACCAAATTTTGCTGATGTCATTAGTATAAGCACAAATTCATTTTACTAGATTCTTTATTCCTTTCCAATACGTTTATCTGCACGTGCAGTATAAGCACAAATTCATTTTACTAGATTCTTTATTTAATAGCAGAAGAACCATGTGAATTAGCACGTATAAGCACAAATTCATTTTACTAGATTCTTTATTGCAGACTACAACAGACCACACAAAGGAAGCGTATAAGCACAAATTCATTTTACTAGATTCTTTATTTACTTGCGTGTTAATGCCTCAAGTGGACTTGTATAAGCACAAATTCATTTTACTAGATTCTTTATTTATTAGTTATGGAACTTTACAACTTATGAAGTATAAGCACAAATTCATTTTACTAGATTCTTTATTTGAGCAACAAGCGTTATTATATGCAGAACAGTATAAGCACAAATTCATTTTACTAGATTCTTTATTCGTTTTCTAGTGTGATATCAAGGTCTTCATGTATAAGCACAAATTCATTTTACTAGATTCTTTATTAATCCGATATAGGATATAGTTAGGTAACCAGTATAAGCACAAATTCATTTTACTAGATTCTTTATTTGCGTTCCTAAATTTAAGGAGTGCAAAGTAGTATAAGCACAAATTCATTTTACTAGATTCTTTATTCAGTTTTAGAGGCTACACCATTGGTTACTGGTATAAGCACAAATTCATTTTACTAGATTCTTTATTTTCTAAAATGTAGTCGGTGTCAGTTTGAGTATAAGCACAAATTCATTTTACTAGATTCTTTATTCTATTTGATCGATGATATTTGTTATGAGTGGTATAAGCACAAATTCATTTTACTAGATTCTTTATTGACACTAATATGGTTGAATTACTACAATTAGTATAAGCACAAATTCATTTTACTAGATTCTTTATTATGATGTTGCCAGGGTTCATGATGTTGCCGTATAAGCACAAATTCATTTTACTAGATTCTTTATTCCTTTCCAAAGCATTTATCTGCGCGTGCACGTATAAGCACAAATTCATTTTACTAGATTCTTTATTATCATGTTTCCACGTCCATTGCGTTGTTCCGTATAAGCACAAATTCATTTTACTAGATTCTTTATTATAAAAGACTTAAACCATTGATCGGCGAGGTATAAGCACAAATTCATTTTACTAGATTCTTTATTACGTAATGTTGTTGTTACAGGCGGAAGCAAGTATAAGCACAAATTCATTTTACTAGATTCTTTATTTATTTCTTTTAATTTGTACATACCTTTTTCGTATAAGCACAAATTCATTTTACTAGATTCTTTATTAGGTACAATTAAAAATCAAAGAAGGTGAGGTATAAGCACAAATTCATTTTACTAGATTCTTTATTCTATTGATCACGGCATCTTTTACACCGGCAGTATAAGCACAAATTCATTTTACTAGATTCTTTATTGTCAACATCAATCATATACGCGTTCATGTGTATAAGCACAAATTCATTTTACTAGATTCTTTATTAAGACTGCAAGCCTTGTACATGAACTTGATGTATAAGCACAAATTCATTTTACTAGATTCTTTATTTTCTAAGTCCCACGCACCTAATTTTGTACTGTATAAGCACAAATTCATTTTACTAGATTCTTTATTTCATTGGAGCATATAAGTATGGTCCTAAGGGTATAAGCACAAATTCATTTTACTAGATTCTTTATTATGACTCATTACATTTGCCTGCACTTGAGAGTATAAGCACAAATTCATTTTACTAGATTCTTTATTCGATAGGCGAATACCTAGCAATTGAAAAAGTATAAGCACAAATTCATTTTACTAGATTCTTTATTGGTAAGTATCTTCTTAATTGCTCAACAGATGTATAAGCACAAATTCATTTTACTAGATTCTTTATTTAAAGGTAAGCTATATAGGTTTTGGTGTTGTATAAGCACAAATTCATTTTACTAGATTCTTTATTTGATATCTGTTGGATTCTCTTTTACTGTCAGTATAAGCACAAATTCATTTTACTAGATTCTTTATTAACAGCAATCAGTGACGCTGCACAAGTAGGTATAAGCACAAATTCATTTTACTAGATTCTTTATTGCTTTCACTTCTTCTATTAAAGCGTCGAAAGTATAAGCACAAATTCATTTTACTAGATTCTTTATTACATATACATGAGATACCATATATCTATCAGTATAAGCACAAATTCATTTTACTAGATTCTTTATTATAGTGAAAGTAAACACTTAAAAACTAGAAGTATAAGCACAAATTCATTTTACTAGATTCTTTATTTACAATACATATCTAACATTATGAGTTATTGTATAAGCACAAATTCATTTTACTAGATTCTTTATTAGATAGCAACATTTCTTTGATAAAACTCCTTAAAAATCACACTTTTTGTGCAATTCATCTTACTAAATTTTTAAAAAAACAAGATTCTTGACTAAATTTCATCATAATTTTCTTGTTTTTTATTTTTTTCAGAAACTATTTCAATATAATTCCGATACCTTAACAACAAATCAGACACTCTCTTAAATCTATCTTTCTCCTTCGTTGATAAAATAGAATATTCAAATGTTTCTGGTGAATTATATTCAAATGGTTTGCTTACGATTCTATCTTTGATCATATAATTGGTCATAGCTTTGTTCGAGAAATGTTCAAATATTTCAAAAGATTTGCTAAAAATCACTACATGAAGATTTTCAATTTCTTCGATTTTTAAAACTATAGACTTCATTTGCTCTATGTCCAAACAATGATCAAAATGCTTGATTAATAAATAAAATTCATGATTACTATTCATTGAAACATAATGCAGAATAACTCTTAATTGTAATTCTACTTCCTTAGAAATATTCAAATCCTCTTTTGATACAAGTTTAAAATTACTAATTATTACATCCTTAATAGACTCTACTTTCAGTCTTGGTTCGAACAATACCGATCCATCATTAGTCAACAGTGCGTATTTATCAATAATTTTCTTTTCATACGCTTCAAGAATATCATTAATGTTTTCTTCCAAAACTCCATTGTCTTCATTGTCAATAATGCTTTCTAAAATCTTTAAATTATAGCTTTTTGAAGTCATCTTAAGATCATCAAGTATGCTATTTGATGAGAACTCAATTATATTCAATTCTTTCTTTTTTACGCTAGTATTATTTAGTAAAAATGATCTATCAGAACCATTTAATCCATTTATCATCACATCATACAGTTTGTTTTGATTATCAATATTACCATGAAAACAAATCATCTTATCAAAATACACTTCTTTAAAAGCTTCTGTAAAATTAAAATATATTTTCATTCTATCACCATTGTCATTTGACTGTTGACATATTCTTCGGTAGCAGATTTTGTACCGATCACCATAATCATATCTTCATATTGTTTTTCTGTAACACTAAGTATTCTAATGTTTCCCTTTACTGGAGAAAGTTGCTTCACTCTTCCTATATGCTTTTCTGCATCTACTGCATTTTTACAAAACCTCATATAAACCGAAAATTGAATCATACTAAATCCATCTTTAAGAAGAAAATTTCTAAACTTATTATATTGTCTTTTTTCAACATTAGTTATCATAGGTAAATCAAATAGAACAATTACTCTCATAAATTTATAACTTGTTGCTTCATAGTGTTTCATTATTGATTATCAACATTGGTAACTTAAAAAATTCAGCTGAATCATTTTCAAGACATTTGATAAAACTCAAAATCATTTCTTCCATTGCATTTTGAACAGAATAATACTTATCATCAAAGACAACACTTTCCTGCAGTAAATCTATTAAATTCAATCTCGTTTCCTTAAATAGGGGATTGCCTAATGAATCCAAATGTTGAAAAACATAGATATCAACTAAAGCTCTAAAAACCTCAACAAAATCATATGAAAGATTAAAACTGTTTGTTTCAGAACAGTGATGCAGCCCAACCATCGTTTGAAATCCATACATTGCAAATAGTCTTGTTAGATTGGCTGCTAAAATACTATAACCATAATTTAACGCATTATTGATATAGTCATCGCTTGTATGATTTCTCACAAAGGTAGGGCCATACATTGTATTGAAAAAAGCTTTAGCGCAAACTGCTTCTCTATTAGTTTTATCTCCAGAATGAATTTCTTTTGCATGTTCTTTTACATATAATATTGCATTTTCATTCACTCCACATAATTGCATAGCAATGATTTGATTTTGAATTTTACTTTTGATAATTTTTGCCCATAGTTGAGATTCCAATGGTTTTTTTATATTCAATTGCATTTTCAAAACTCTTAATTGGCGATAATGCATATGCATTGGCAAAATGATGCTGGAAGGCAAAAACCTCCTATTACAAGTTATCAATGTTATATAATTATTGGACAATTCTGAAATTAATGAGGAAGTAATTGTCGTGGTATGATCCTCTAATAGTATTGAAGCGATATCTTCAAGAGGAACTTTGATTGTGCTATCATCTTTATGAATAATTAGGCTCTCATTTTTAACAGAAAGATGTTCAGCTTTTTTAATATATATTTGTCTATATCCCATTTATACAAAATCTCCTAAAATATTTATAGACAATACGTCAATTGATTTAATAGTTGATACAGTTATTCGTTGTTGATTATTAATTTTTGATTGTAGCCCCTGATATACAATGTCTAAATTATCTCCTATAATGGAACCTACTTCAAAGCTTCCAGATGAAAATCCACTAACTTTGCATAACCCTTTGTTTCCAACGTTCAATTCCACTTCTATGATTTGATTTTTATATAACTTTCTATAAAGAACAAAACCATTTGTTTTTAACTCACTATACTTTAAAGCAACACAATTTTTTCCTTGACCCCACCACAAAATAATACTTGGATCCTTCTTATAATTCATCACACGATATCGATCCATTCCTATAAAATATAACTTATCAGAACCTTCCTTCTTGTATATATGGATTTGAATTACATTTTCCTTCTCAACATATTGTTTCTTATCTTCATGTATACAAATCTCTTCTTTTGGCTCATCAAAATTAATTTTTACTTTTTTTATTTCATTTCCATTATTCGATTTTGGATATATGTTTTCATTCTTTGCAAAAGCAATAGCTCCATCTTTGTAAGTACCCAACCATTCTTTTACCGCTAAATAAATCTGTTTTTGTGTACCATCCTTATCATAGATTTTCTCTAGATATTTTTCATTAAATGAAGGTGAATCAATTGCAACTCGATTTGTAAGAACTATCTTGTTCTTATCGATTGGATTTGGAGCCGCTCCCAAAATAGTAGCTTTGTGAAGTCTACCATTTTCCTTTTTCGTAAATTTATGGCTGACCATAAGTGGCATCACCCTATTCCTCTGCTCAAGCGAATAATTGCCAAATGAACATAATGAATCACGTAATACATTTTCATCTCTTTCATAGATACGTAATATTGTTTCATTTGCAAATTCAGGATAAGGCAGAGGGAAACTCTTTGGATCAATATTTTTTGTTAAATCGAAATATCTAGCTTTGTCTGTTGATTCCATTGTTTTTGTTTCATATTCCAAAAATTCTCCAGTTACAGAATTGTACTTATTAACTCTGAAAGTTTTTATCGGTTTTGTTTTTTGACGCAAGTATTGTTCGTGAATTTCAACACGTCTTCTTAAAGAGTCTGTGGCACAAGCAATAATAGTAGCATCTAATGCATGGTGCAAATGGTTTGCTCTATTTTTCTTATCACGCTCTTTCTCTTTTTTTACGATGGCTTTTTTTATTTCATCAATAACTTTTTTATTCTCAAAATCATCGTCGACATAGGAATCCAACTTTTTATAAAGTGCATCTAACTCCTCATCAAATTCTTGTTTTAAACGATAATCTTTACTTTGATAAGAATGCGTTAAATTATTTAATCCCCACACTCCTTTTAATTTTGATGTAATCTGTCCTGCAAAAGATTTGATTGTTGTATTTGGAAAATAATACTTGAGAATTTTGCATAAAGACTTAGTAGCGTATCTAGTATCATTTAATGCACGCGCACTAAAATCACCTATCATTTCCTCAGTGATTCTTGATGTAATTAGATACTCTTTTTTCTGTGTATTATGTAAAGAAGATACCCATGACTTATACTTTTCTATTCCCGCGCCATTGCCGAATACTTCCATGGGTACATGATCACCTTTTTCTCGATTCATTTTGGCACTAACCAACACTTTATTTGACATTGTGTCATTAAAACTCTTTGAATAAGGAAGAATATGATCTACTTCATAATCATTGCTAAAAAGGTCTTTTTCTGGTATTCTAGATTTACTTTCATCGTCCGTAACCGCAAGTGTATATGGATCTATTCCTCCTTGATCGTGATATAAGCGATACTTCATAATATCATCATGATGAATCTCCTTCGTGCTATAAAACACATGAGGATATTTATTTAACATTTGCATTTTAATTTGAATCTTGTTCATTTTATTCATCATTTGATCATTGATAATTTGTTCTCTCTCTTTATCATTTTTCGTTAATTCTCTCGCCACTTCAACATGAATTGCATGTGGTTTACCAAATTTAGATATAATCGCATTAATCAAACGTTTCGTTTCTTGTAAGGTAGCAATAACAGATTTATTCGTAACTACCATGTCCAATTCTTCAAAAGCTTCAAACATTGGCGGAAGTTCATCTGCCTCTTGCTCTTTTACTTTAACATTCGTGTGATCGTAGCCACATGCTTGCATTGCTTCAGAATAATCCAATCCCTTTTCCATTTCAGGGAGTATTTTATAAAGAACTGAAAATGATAATTTTCCAAATTCTTTAAATCTCGATTCGTCTATACTCTCAACTGCAAACTTAAATAATTCATCTTGTTTACTTAAGTGTTCAAATGTATCGATATTATTCTTAATTTCATCGTCCGATTTATATTTTGATAATAACTCTGCAATTTCATCCATAACAAGATAATCTACATTTTCGTATCCTGCCTTCTTTAATTCTTTAATAATAAATTTTGTCATCTTCATTTCATATATTTCATTCTTTAGTTTATATTCATGATAAATTTCTGTCAATTCTTTTTCCGGATGTTCTCTAGATTCAATTGCACATTCTTTATAATCGTTTCTATTTAGACTTAATCCTATGAAATTTACTCTTTCACCAATAATTTCTTGAACAATCTTATAGGTTATTTTATTTTTTAAACCTCTTTGTAAAAGCATGTCAATTTGTTCAATTGTTAATTTATGTGAATCTCTAGGATTGCTATTATAAAAACGAATATTTGAAAGTTTTTGAAGCAAAATAAACTTCTCATATGTAGGTGCACATAATGGAGCTCTATCTTCACCATCAAATTTACATTTCCCAATCATATTCTTTAATGGATCATGGTATGGGCTTGGTTCGTCTGGGCCTTGTGAAAATGACCTTTGAAATAGAAGTATATTCATATATTTCTCTTTGAACGTCGCATCAACAACACCTAATTCTATTTGCTTGTCTAATAATAATTCCACTTCATTTTGAATCATTTGCCTTGTTATACCAATATTAAAGCTGTTCGTTGTATTCTTGATTTTATTGTGGAATTTTGGATCACTTAAAATATACTGAGAAATTGTATATTGGTGTTCATCAAGAGCTCTCTGTGTCAAATTGATTGACCATAATAGCTTCTGTTCTTCCGAAGCACTTGCCGTATCCTTAGCATCTTCTTTTATTTTTCGATTACTCTTAAAGCCTCTATATTTAGCATAATGAATAAGACATATGAAAAGTTCATCATAATTCAGTTTCTCTTGTAGTCCTTTTACTTTTAATTCATATGGTGAATTATATTTATACGCTTCTTCAGTAAAGAATACTTTTATATATTCTCTTGTCAAGTA
Source organism: Amedibacillus sp. YH-ame6 (assembly GCF_053848845.1). Lineage (NCBI taxonomy): Bacteria > Bacillati > Bacillota > Erysipelotrichia > Erysipelotrichales > Erysipelotrichaceae > Amedibacillus > Amedibacillus sp. YH-ame6. The sequence continues at coordinate 34,551 of NZ_JBSPEZ010000006.1, read as the reverse complement.
TTTGTATTCATTAAACAAACTTTTCACCTTATTTAAGCGACCTTTTTTTCTTCGAATAAGTCTTCTTAAACCTCTAGCAGCTCTTCGACTCTCCATATCTCCATTTTCTGATGGGAATATTCTGCTCCCAGTTTGGATGATTCTAGAAGGTTCATTATCTTTATCGATTTCCATGCAACTCCATCCAACGGATCCCACTCCAAGGTCCAGACCTAAAATATAATTTTGTTTTTCCATTTTTATATCCTCCTATATAGAAAAAACTCCAAAGCTTTAGCTGAGGAGTTTTTTCTGCAGAACATCTTTTCAGATGTCTCTGATAAAGAGTCTACAAAATGAATTTGTGCTTACAACAAAGACTTATGTGCTTAAGATAAATCTTTGTAATTTCATGATAGCATAAATCCCATACTCCGTCAAGCTAAAATATATTACCTAAATTTCAAAGTAACTCATCTACCAAATAAGCCTTTGAACAAACCAATGATACCTCCAACAATACTACCTAATATACGTATTAAAAACATTAAGGTCTCCTTTCTTCCCCACATTGTTTTAACTTTATCTTAATTATATCACATATAGAATCGCATCTAAACAAGTAATTTAGCAATTACAGTATCTCGTGTAATAAACATTACCTTTGCTTTAATCTCTTTATCAAAACTATGATGTATATAACCTGCAGATTTTGTCCCCATTGCTTTTGTATAAGTACTATTTGCTACATATCCAGCAACAGCCCCTCCATCTATCATCACTTTGATTGCTTCATCATCATTTGGATTTGTCTCTTCCTTTTCCAGATATAAAACTTGATCTATTCTAAAAACTTCAATACCTAAATAATGATTCATACCTGTAATTGTAATAAACATATCTTGCACCTACTTTCTATCTATATACACTATATAGGATAATATGCGTAATTTTTTACACACATTATAAAAAAAAAGCTTAATTTAACAAAAGGGTACCTTGTTACATAAATAGTGTCACAATACAGTGTATGATTGTGATATGAAAGAAGGTATCTAGCATGAAACAAACAGAATTGCTCAAAAATCTCGCAAAACTTACACCTTATCAAAAAAGAAAATTAGAAATGTATGTCATTGATGCATTGAAACTCAATGCAGAAGATCAAGATAATAGACCAAAATACTGCCCTTACTGTAAAAAAGATTCTCGTATGATCAAAAAGGGGTTTAAACACGGCAAACAACGATATCAATGTAAAGATTGCGAACATGTTTTTACTTATAATTCGCACACAATTACGATGTATTGGTCAAAAAGAATGATTGTACACTTGTACAACTCAAATCACATACAGCATACAACAAGGTAGAACATATCAATACAGTAAACTGTATCCACTCATTGATAAAAGCTCATTTTGCTGCATTTGGAGGTGTGGCGACCAAGTATATGAATCTATATTTGAGCTTGTTTGTTTTCTTGCGTAGATTTCAAGAAATGGACGATAATGAAAAACTTCCGTTAATTCTACGCAAACTTAAAGCACTACAATTTAACATACCGAGAAGGACTCTAAAGAATCATAAATTACTAGCTACCTTATAGGATTTCAAAACTTTAAGTCCCTTTTGTTAAATTAAGCGAAATAAAATTAAATTATTTTACTTTTTTGTGCTACGATTATGGCAGGTGATGAAATATGCAAAAGAAAGCTAGTATACTTGCACTTTATGAAATTCTAAATAAACACTCGGATCAACAACATCCACTAAAAAGAAAAGAAATCGAATATCTACTTGAACTCGAATATGATTTGAAATTAGATCGAAAAACTCTACATGATCATGTAAAATTATTAAATGAATTCGGTTGTGACATCAATACACCACAAAGTATAAATGATGGTTATTACCTCAATTCTAGATTATTTGAACCAAGTGAAATCCATTTATTATGTAATGCCATATATGCGGTACACTTTATTCCACAAAAAGCTTCAAATGACTTGATTGAAAAATTATTAAATACTCAAAGCAAATATTTAAAATCAGATTTTCATCAAACTGTTTATATGAAGAATATGAGAAAAAGTCTTAATAAAGAATTTTTTCTCAATGTTGAAATTTTGATAGAAGCAATTCAAGAAAATAAACCTGTCAGTTTCAACTATATGCGCTACAATCTAAATAAAATATTGATTAACCGTAAAAATCATGAGTATATCATTCATCCATATTACATTATTTATGCAAATGAAAATTACTATCTCATATGTAATAATAATGAATATGAAGGTTTATCACATTATCGTATTGACAAGATGAAAGATATAAAAGTATTGACAGATTTACAAAGGAAATCGCTACAAAAATCATTTGATCCATATGTTTATGCAAAATCCAAAATTTATATGTATGGAGGAGAGGAAGAACGCATTACTTTAAAATGTGATTATTTTATCTTAGATAACATCATCGATAGATTTGGGAATGACGTTATACTTCAAGAATTCGATGAAAAGCATTTTCTTGCGATTATCCGGTCGTCAAAACAAGGAATCCTTTATCTATGCTTACAGTATCTTAAGTATTGCGAAGTTACTGCTCCTTTAGATTTACGTAATGAAATTCATAAAATATTAAAAGAGACTCTACAAACTTACGAGTAAAGTCTTTGTATGTTATATGATTCATCTCCCTTAACAATGTTTTTTTCTAATTCATTATGTAAATAGTTAATAATAGAACGAGTAAGAGGATCAACATGTAAGCTATTTAAAATATCAAGCAAAGATTCCATTTCAACCGTGTTTTCTTCACTTTTTAAATATGAAAAATCTATCCTTCTTACTACGGTATCATCATTATCTAGATTTACCCCATATGATCTATGGTTCTTATGATATAGGTAAATAATATTTTCATCTCGAATAAAATCATAGAAAACTGTACCAACTGGATATTCAAAATATATCTGTTCTATTAAACGTTCTTCTGCTATATTAAATTTTTTTCGTTTTTCTATTACTTTTTCATAATCCATGATTGACTTCCTCTGTTCATTCGATAGATACATAACCTTTTTATATTCATCCTCATTTTGAAATTCATAACTTTCAGAAAAATCTAAATAAAATATTGTGCCATTCAAAGAAAAAGGTTGGCAAATATGGTCTTCTCTTTTTTCAGCCTGTAAAGGATGAACATGATTAATTCGATCTTTTTGCTTATAAAGAATAAAATTTCTGCCACCTTTTTCTAATATCGCACCTACAGAGTACTTATAATGAAATATGTTTCTTGAACAATTGTATTCTAATCGAATAATTTTTTGATATTCTTCCTGTGATAATTCATAATAAAAAGATTGTACATTCTCATAAGGGATGTACCACTCCCTAGATAAATCTACATAGGAGTTTTTACCAATATCATACTGCTCTTTTTTAATTTCATAAATCATAGTTTTTGCAAGATTTCTCTTATCTTTCGATGAACAAGCATAACCAATACAACCTAAATCATTTGACTTTATAATCACGAAGGGTCTAATTCGATGACCAAAAGGTACTTTCTTCAATTTTTCTTCTTCAAGTGGCATGATACACCACATAACTGACTTTTCATTGACAGTGTATTGATCATATAATTCATTTGAAGACTGTTTCTCTAACCATAATAAACACTTTTTTTTAATATACATACTTATTAAAGTTTTAATTTTATGCACTCGCACACTTCCTTTCTTATTTAGTTATACTAAAAGAAGTGTACAAATTTTTACTCACTATTGAAATTCCTGATTATTGTTTGATCAATGATTTTATATAATTTTGTAAACCTTTATCACAACAATATACATAGCATCCCTTCATACCTCTGCTCATGAGTGTGTAATAGGTATTTAATATAATTTCCCGTGTGACTTCTTCGATTCTTCCTTTATCGTAATTCAAACCTTTTTTCATACCAAAGAATGACTTATCAGTTTTGGCTCGTGCTTTATAGTCAGTAACAATTCCATTATCGTATCTTAAATCATTACCTATGATGATTCCAACATAATCAAATTCTAGTCCTTGTACCGTATGAATGCAACCAACTTGATGGATTGAATTCTCATCAATGGCAAATGGATTTGCATTATCTAAATTCCAACTCATTTCAAAATCATCGATTTTGATATCTAATATATTAGGATTAGTTCTACCTGTCTTTGGCCAATCCCAACAATAGCCTGCAATCAGTCTTGACCTTTTGTTTTCATCATTTCTTTGCCTTATCATATCATGTAATTCACTTGGTGAATCAAATACTCTGAAATCGAAATCAATATCGCTAAAATTAAAATTTGCTGATTGTTCCATCCCTAGCATATGACGTATCCAAGAAATATAACCATCTGATCCATTACAACGAAATTGTGAAAATAAATCGACTTCTGTAATTAGAGCATGATATGAGTTCGCTTGCTTAGTGATTTCATCTATAGTTCCAAAATCTCTATAGGTGACTCTTTGAAAAGAGTCAATGAAGAAAACTGATAACAATGAAGAATTTATAATTTCTTTGATTTGATTTTCCCCCAAATTATTAAACACTCCAGATAATTTCCTCAATCTGTGGCTTTCATCTACTAAGGCAACATCAATGCAATTACTTTCGGTTAATTTATAAAAATCATCTGCATTAGTAAATAAAGAACGAACATTTTCTTGGCTTTTCTTTTTCATCTTAGAATGATATACATTTCTTGGTGCAGCATTTTTTGTTATGTACTGGCACATCAATCCTTCAGAGGTAAGTTTTGCTAATGCATTAATAGCGATCACAAACTTCCCTGTCCCAGGGCCGCCTTTCGCAATTAATCGCGTTTTTTATGATCTCTTTGGCATTTTCTTGCTAAAGATAAAATTTCCTCAAAAATAACTTTTTGATCGTCCAATAAAGTATATTCTTCATTACCTTCCATCATTGAAAGGACACAATCTTGAAGATACTTCGATGGCATTACTCTTCCATTTTCAATATCATATAAGACAACCTTATTATCACCAGCATGTAAATGATTTTTTATAAAATCTCTTAATTTTAAGATTTCACCTTGTGTAAAGATTGGAGATTTTGATATATATTCTGCATAAATGTCGTTTACAATACCTTGGTCAAGCTGCAAATCATAGTTATGTAAATATGCACATGGAAATAATTCAATTTTTTCTTTTTCAACATTTTCTATAAATTTGTTCATTGTGTCAACATATGACCATGCTTGATAACTTGGATGAACCACTTTTCTAACTGCTCTGCCAATTACTGTTTCAACCTTAGGCTCAATAATATTATTATAATCCAATAGAAGTGTCACTTGTGTCCATTGCTTTAGTTCAATAATAATGGCGCTTTTCTTTTGGTTCGCATTATACCCTGAAATTATGAAATCGACTCTCATGTTCGTACGAGGTATATTAAATTCTATTGCAATACCGCAATTATCTGGTATTTCACGATCATTGATTACCTTATACATATATTGTGTAGAGTTCTTCCATGATAGTTTCTCCTGTGCAGAAACATTTAAATTCATTTTTTCATGCAATGCTTCATCTAAAAGATATGGGATAGCATCCATTTCTATATCTTTTTGAAATTCAGCTTTAGTTCCTATATAAATTAACATATACTTCCTCCGCACATCTAAAGTTTTGTGTATTTATCAGATTTTCCTCTTGATTTTTCAACAGGATATTTTAGTTCATTTTTTTTCAATTTATCAAGCATAATTGCTTCGATATCAACATCAAGTTTATCTGCCATCAAAACACAATAATTCATTATATCTGCAAGTTCCTCACAAACATGTGTTTTATCATAATCTACATCATTCCATTGAAAGCATTCCAATAGTTCGGCTGCTTCGATAACGATAGATTTTGCCAAATTGACTGGTTCATGAAATTGATCCCAATCTCGTAATTCATTGAATGTCTTTATTTTATTGATTACATTTTTCATAGTTAACCCACCTTTTGCAATATATACATTATATCGTATAACTCTACAAATAAAAACTATAGTTTATTTACAACATCCTCTTTCAAAATACGAGTGTTATTACAAAGATTCAAATAGTTTTTATTCTCTTAAACTATATTCACTGCCAAAAACTACTTCTCTGCAACAACACATATTGTGTAATCTGACTCACTACACATAGCCCCAGCAACATCTCCAAAAAAACGAATGTTTTTAAATCCCGCTTGTTCTAAGTCGTTCTTTAACTCTTTAGATGTAAATGTATGTTCCCATACATTATAAACGAATACTTCTTCATCTTCTGTTATAACAGTATAACGATTTAAAAATGTATTCTCGTCATCATAACGATAAAAGGATTTTAATGTTAAACATAGTTTCTCATGCCAAAATCCATTTTCATTTATTTCCCAACTGTTATCTTCTGATTCATTCTTATATTTTAACGGCGTAAAAACATCGAAAATTAAGACACCATTGTGATGTAGTGTATTATACACTTTCTTTAGTAACACCTGTCTATCATTAGGAGATAGTACACCAAAATCACAATAAATAAGCGTAATAAGATTATATTTGCGAGTAAATGGATGCTTCAAATAATCCCCTAAAATATACTCTATTGTGAATCCTTTTTCTAAAGCTGAACGTCTTGCATACTCGATCGAATTTTTGGATAAATCAATACCCTCTACACAATACCCTTGTTCCCTAAACATTTCTGCATAAATTCCTGGACCACACCCCAAATCCAACAAGTTTGGATATTCCGTTACAGGAACTATGTGAGCTATCCATTCAACGGATCTTTTTACAAACTCTCGATTACGAGTTGCTGAATCTAAGGATGTGTCTAAATGTGCTTCTAACATTTGCTTGGATATATATGGATCATCCCATATATTCCTACTTGTTTGCTCATATAATTCAGGTTTTCTAGTTAATATTTCAAATATTTTTTTCATTTTCTTGTCCTTTCTATAACTGTATGGCAAATATAGTAAATAAAAAAACTGCAGAAAATCCACAGTTCGTTAGAAAAATCTAGAGTAACGTGGTTTTCATAAATAATCTGTTGCATTACAATAAGACCTATCTTTAATAGGTAAAATCAAATACAAATTTTGATTATTTAAGTTTTCCACGTTTCACTTATACTACTGAATATGTAGCATCAAGTGCGCCGGACAAGATCAACTCCTCATATAGTTACCATATAAGAATTATACCGTACATGCATAAAGATTCCAATATATTTTTTAAACCCTTATTTTCCTAAGCATCTATTAGTTCACTTAACTTCATAAGCTTACAACCTTTGTTTTCATAATACTTCAACATTTCATCGATTTTCCGTTTATCATAACTAGTAATACAATCTGATAAGATATTTACTTCATAGCCTGCCTTTCGCATATTAAAGGTAGTTGATTTCACACATATAAAAGCATCTGCACCTGTTATAAAGAATTCACTAATACCATTTTTATTTATAAAGTCTACAAACTCCTCACTCGTTAATGCATTACTCTTTGATTTTTCAAAAACATGATTTGATACAATGTTCAAACCTGTAGCTAACTCAGATCCAACAGTATTGGGTTTGAACGTTCTTGTGCCAGCTGATAAATTAAAATGTCTTATATAAACTACTGGAATTTTGTTTTTAACTGCCCAATCTATAGACTGGTTGATATTGCCTAATATTTCTTTGTAATTCTTTGTCATATCATTTTGAATATCTATTACTACTAATGCTTTTTCTGTCATATTGACCTCTCCTTATAAATGGATAACATCACATCTACGTGTGACTACCATTCGTTAACATATTTGATGCCTTTGTTCTTCATATGTTAACTCCATCATACCATTTATAACTTGCAAAGCCGTGTCATGTTTTATATTTATCTGCTATTTTTCTTACTCTTTCTGATATGATATCGCGTATACTTCGAGGAGAAATAACTTCTACTTTCTCACCACATGAAAGAACATAGCGAAATAATAGTTCATTATTGGGCATCCGTGTCTCTACTATTAAATTCCCATCTTCTCTTACTGTTACCTCTTCATCGAATTTCTCATATACTTGAACGGACATGCTTTTATCAAATAAAAGCGTTACTTTGACCATGTCCATTTCAAACTTTTCGGATCTTGAAAAAATCCCCTCTGGTACCGCTCGTACATATCCATCATCTTTCATAACCAAATTCTTAATGCGTGTTAGCTTGAAAAAACGATAATCATCTCTCATACAACAGAATCCGTATAAGTACCAATCATAGGACTTGAATACCAACTTCAATGGTTCCACTAAACGCTCAACAGCTTCTCCTTTTCCATTGTAATATTGAAAGGATACTTTCTTACTCTTGAAAATTGCACTTTGTAGTGTATGAAAAACTTCTTTTCTCGCACCAGTTTTTGTCCAACTTGAAAAATCAAATTCAAACCAGTTTGTATCTTGTTTTTGAAACACACTACTTAACTTTGATAGTAATACACTTGTATTATCATCTTCCACCATTCTAATTCCCTGTAATGCCATAATGATTTGTTTTTGTTCTTCTTCACTAAGGATAGATTTATTCAATACAAATTTATCTTGAATAAAAATTCCTCCTCCTTTTCCCTGTGTAGCATATATAGGTATACCAGCAGAACTTAGAATATCGATATCTCTATATATCGTTCTCACTGACACTTCAAAATGCTTTGCTAGTTCTGGGGCAGTCATATTCCCTTTTTCTAACAAAAGATACACCATTTGAAAATATCTATTATCCTTCATAAAAACACGCTCCCTTACTTCATGCATTGAACTTGACATGAGTGGTCATGTTTTAATCATACTATTATAAGTATAGATAATCAATTTAAAAGTTGTTCAAATGAAAAGAGCTAAAATTTATATATAAAATCTTAACTTTGATTTTCATCAATCTCTCTTAAATACGAAAGCCATTTTCTTATACTTCCGTTTTTAAAAAAGCTCAATAATGTTCCTTCACACATTCGATCTGCTCGTATTATACCTAACAATAGAGCAAGTACACAACGTTCATCAATGTTTGATAAATCAGCTTCTTTCATTGACTCACTAGACCACTCGATACCATAACTTTCAAGGATATCGCAATATCGTTTGAGATTCAAATTTGGATATGTTTCCACAAATTTATAAATATCTTTTTCAAAGTCTATTATCATTTTGAAATAACTTACAAAAGGCATTTGGATAGGATTATCTATAGTCCCTTCATTTTTATCATCTATAACCCACTCGCCAAAATTGTCATCATCAATATAGTTAATATATTTCGTTAACTCATTATATTTACCCATTACATTTGACCTCCATAGCTACTTATTAACATGAAAGTATGAATAACTTCATCTCTACTTATATTCATAGCATACTATCTAATACAAGGATTCAGCTTATTTTTCTATACCATGTACTTGACATCATTGGAAGTTCCTCCTTCAAATTCTGCATAGTACACTAGTTTATTTTGGTTTTCAAATGGAATAAACACTTCGTTTATTCATTCATCTTTCGTAAATCTTCCAACATACGATTTCCAACCTTAGATTGACGGCTTTCAAATTCTGCTCGATTTGTTTTTGCGATAAAATTCAATTCATTTTGTAATTCCCTAGCGGACATACGACGAGCACCTTGTGCACTTACAATAAGTTGTTCTAATGCATCGGAAGTTGCAACAGTAATATTGTACTTCTCTGCAAGTTCATGTGTTGTTTTTTCAATATAGCTATCTGCCGTTTGGGCAGTCTTTGTATAAACGATATAAATACTTCCATTATAATATTCTTTCTGCATGCGCTCTGGTACGTTATACGCATCGAACACAAGGATCAATACACATTTCTTATACCCTTGGAAACTACTCATATAATGTGTTAATTGATTCCGAGCAGCATCTAGATTTTCACGTGCTATCTCTTTTAAATTTTCCCAATCATATATGATATTGTAACCATCTACAATAAAACATTGTGGCTTTGTTTCATTTGCTTGAATTGTCCGCTCATCAAGTGCTACACGCTTTTCTTTTACTCTTGGTTTTACTTCCCCATAGGTCATGCGCATGACGCGTTCCACCTCCGCATCATCAACATGATAGTTGCGTTGTTTTACTACTTGAGATTGTATGCTAAGTGGTGTCCAACATGCCTTTACATGCATATGGTCATAGACTTCATTCCATGGTACATAAAATCCTGATCCATGTGCACAAAATATAGAACCAGTTGGATGCTCTATATCTCGTTCACTATCATAGGCAATTTCTTCTATGATATCCTGTGTATGACTGCATTCTTCATACCCCTGTAAACGACATACAAGTTTTCCTTTTCCTTTGGTATATGCATGCAACTCCATTTGATAGTTTTGCATAGCGGATACTGGTGCACTTCCTTGTAGTGTTACACTTTGTTCATCTTCTTTTACAATTTCATAGGAAGCGTAGCGCATTTGTATATCGTGCATTGCCTTACTCAAATGTTGACGAGGTACTTCTAAGCGAAAGGAATAATATGGTTCAAGTAATATACTTGTTGTTGATTTCAAGCCTTGCCGTATAGCACGGTAAGTTGCTTGTCGAAAATCACCACCCTCTGTATGTTTTAAGTGCGCTTTACCACCGATCAATGTTATTTTTATATCTGTAATATTTGAACCTGTAAGAACTCCAATATGTTCTTTTTCTTGTAAGTGTGAAAGCACTAAGCGTTGCCACTGTCTAGGTAATACGTCTTGAGAACATGTTGTTTCAAATACCATTCCGCTATTTCTTGGAAGAGGCTCTAATAATACATGTACCTCCGCATAATGGCGAAGTGGTTCAAAATGACCAACACCTTCGATAGCTTTTGTGATAGTTTCTTTATATACAACGCTACCTTGATCAAAGGAAACATCTATGTTCACTCTTTCCTTTATCCGTTGTTTCAATACTTCGATTTGAATCTCCCCCATAAATTGTATTGTTATTTCTTGATGAGCTTCTTGAAAGTGTACACACAATTGTGGATCTTCTTCTGCCAATAACAAGAACTGTTTATACATATTGGAAATATCACAACCTTTTGGTAGGAGTACTTTATAGTTTAAATAAGATGTCAATACAGCTGGTGATGCATCGCTCTGTATTCCAAAACCTTCTCCGACAACAACATGCTTTAATCCCTTAACTGCACACACTTGCCCTGCGACAACTTCATTTACCACTTGATATTTACTTCCCGAGTACAAGCGAATCTGATCCACTTTCTCTAAAGCGTTCACTTTTTCTTTTGCTTGTAAGATACCTCCAGTAATCTTCATATGGGTCAGCTTATTACCTTGTTCATCTCGTGTGATTTTGTATACTTTCGCACCAAATTCTTCTGAATATACTTTCGTATCGGTAAAGCAGTGCAGCGCATCTAACAATGCTTCCACACCATCCATTTTTAATGCAGAACCAAAAAAGCAGGGGAATATATGTCGCTTTGCAATATGTTTACGAATGGAGTCTTGTGCTATTGTAGCATTCGCTATGTATTCATTCAAAAGTAGATCATCACAAAGTGAAATACGCTCCATCCAATCCTCATCCTGTGATGTAAAATCGATACAGGATGCATGAATCTTCTGTTCCAATTCCCTCATCATATGCGTGTTATCAGCATGAGCGATATCCATCTTATTTATAAAAATAAACGTTGGAATTTGGTAATGTTGTAGCAAATTCCATATCGTTTCACTATGCACTTGAACTCCATCTAGAGCACTAATGACCATAATAGCATAATCAATAACTTGTAAAGTTCGTTCCATTTCTGTAGAAAAATCAACATGCCCAGGTGTATCTAATAAGGTATACCTTGTATTCTCCCATTGTAGCATGGCCTGTTTCGAATAAATGGTGATACCACGATTTCGCTCTTGTTCATCATAATCTAAAAAAGCATCTTTATGATCGACTCTTCCTATTTTGCGTATTGTACCACTCTTATATAGCATGCTCTCAGATAATGTTGTTTTACCTGCATCTACATGTGCTAAGGTACCAATAATTAAATTTCTCATCTGCTCACTCTTTTCATATGTATATTATAACAGTCTCTTTCTTAAAACTCATTCTTAATTAATTAAAAACGCTCGCTTATACAATAAGACACATCATTAGTTAAATTTCTTTAGTTCCATTTTCTTTTAAGCTTTGGTAGTGCCTTGCTGAATTCTGTTCTTGAACAGTATTCCCATGTTTACCAAAAAGTTCTTTTAATTGCCAACCTGCTACGATTGCATTTTACAAAAAAGCTAGTCTTTCTGTTGATTCAGATATAGGCTGTGTAGCATTTGTTCAGTTCTCACCACAATAAGCAAAAACGCCCTGCTGAATACATCGTTCAAAAGAGCGTTTGTTTATTTTGCTTGTTATGAATATCGTTTGTCTACTCAACATCAATGACATTATTTTCTATGATTTCTTGTTCTAATTTAATACCTTTTTCTAGCATAAAATCAATAACAGGATGGGAATACAGTTCTTTCAACTTTGATAGTCTTGCCCTATCATTTTGTGTTAATGGCTTGGCATATTCTATATATTGTTGTAAGGTAGCTATATCCATTTTATATGTTTTAAAAGGGATTTTCGTTTTTTTACATAAATCTAAGTATATGTAAAATCCTCCTGCATCGATATCTCCAAAATGATAGTAGGGAACCTTATCTTTTAAAATACTATAAATATTAAATAAGAAGTTCCGTCTTATTGCATTATGATATCCACCTAAATATATCAATAAAGAATCTTTTACTTCCATATCATAAAAAGATGTTAAGTTTTCAATTGTGATTACTTTCGATGCGTGAATGCTATGGATTTTTAATGAAGATATGTTTTCACTTGAAATAGCGAAAGCATAATTAAGTTCTTTTAGATCAATGATTTGACCTCTAATTTGGATCACCATATTACCTTTAATATATACGTAAGAAGGATTCTTTAATATATTATAAAATGCGAAAGCTTCATCTGCATCTTCAATATCTTGTTGATAAAAATCTCGTATTATAAAAAATATCCTTTGCTTGTATTGTTCTAATTTTTTTGAATCATGAAAAACCTGAATTGAAAATTTCCGAAATGATATTTCTTGATTCAGATTATGCATCGCCTTTAAAATTGAGATTACATCATTTAAGCATGTAACAGAATTCTTATCAACATAAGGTGAAGTTGTCTCATAGGATTGAATCGCATCATAGATATGTTTTAAAAAGGTATACAAATATGAATTCTCCATTTCCTTCTTAACTATATTCAAAAGAGTTTCATTCGTTGTTTCCAATTTATCTCTTTTTAAGAATGCATATATCTTATTGATACTGTCCTCTTCTTGGTTTAATGCTATCTCTTTATTTCCAAATTCCCAACTTCTGCCTTTCATAATAAAGCCATCTTGCAAAAGTTCAACTATATTTTTCTCAATTTCTTCTGTTATTAGATAATAATTGCTTTTTCCATAATCTGAAAACATTTTTCTTAGTGCAATTGCAATTCTACGTTTTTTTGTCGTCTTCCCTTGTACAAAGGAACTCGATTCATATCGATTGATAAAAGAAGACAAAATTATTTCCTTATAATTCATCATCGCGAACCACTTCTATAAAGGATTGATTTCCTTGTTTAATGACTAGTAAGCGCGTATTTACATAGGGAATGATTGTACTTGCACGTGATGGCGGAACAGCTATAAATGTTTGAATTTCGCGATCGTTATAAAACTTTATCATTTCTTGTATACGTTGCTCATCCATATTATTAAAGGCTTCATCAAAGATAACAACACAGCCGAAATCTTCATCCGTATTACGAACATTGATAATTTGTTCAAAACTGGCAGCCATAATTACATAGAAAGGTGTTTGTGTTTCCCCACCAGATTTCTCTTTATTAACTTTGGAAAAATAAGCAAATTCTCCATTACTATAATTTATCTTAATGTCATAATCGAGATAGTTGCGATAGTCAGTATATGCTTGTAACATTTTCTCGGTTTCTTTATCATTATCAGAGTTCGCGAGCTTTGCAAATAATTCATCCATAATTCTTCTTTGGGAATCATCCAATGTTTCAGAAAGTAGATCATTTGCCATATAATTTTTTCCGTTTTGGATAATCTTGTAATATTCTCTAAAGTGATCTTTTGTTGTTGGATTCACACAAAACTCATATGTTTCCCCATTGAAATCTCTCTTCATTAATCCCTTATTTAAAGTGTTAATGTCATTCTTAGCGTTTGAAATTTTTTCATTCAAGCCTGAAATGAAAGAAGTTTTAAAAGACTCTTCACACTTTAATTTGGCAAGACGTGTCTTTTCTTTTTTATCCAAAATATCCAAATCACGTAATAAATGATATCTTGAAATATAAGATTCTGTTGCATATAGAGAATTTTCAAAACCAATATTAAATTCAATATTGTATTTGTTCATTTCATTCACAATATCACTTTCATATCTTGCTACATATTTTAAACAATCACTTTTGTTTTTTTCGATATCCTGTTGTATAAGTTTATAATTTCTTGAAAACTTTTTTTCGTACGCAACAATATTATCATCTGCTATTTGAGTTGAATCTAAATGATCCATTTCATATTCCATAATTGCTTCATGTAAAGTAAATTGATTGTTTTTATTTTGTTCAATATCATGTTCTAATTGAACTTTCTTGCTTTTTATATCACCATTATGTTCGGATATGCTCGTTCTCATTTTCTTTGTATCCTCAAATGCTTTTGAAACTTTATCATGCTCTTCTTGTATAGCAAAAATAGAATCATCAATTTTAAGTTTTGAGATTCTCTGTTTAACATCTTCCATTTGCTTTACAATATTTTGATAAATATCTACAAGCTGTATTTGAAAAATCAATTTATCTACTTTTGACTCTTGTAATTTTTTTAATGTGCTTTCAAGTGCTTGATATTCTAACATCAAGCTATTAATGCTATCTTTCGCAATGTGTATTTCTTCCTCTAACATCTTCTTTTGAATTTTAATTGCACCTATCCCAATAAATGGAGTTCGATATATATTAGGGTTCAAAGCACGCACAGTGTAATTTTTATAAAGCATAACCGTTTTGGTAATTGCAGATGTATGTTGTCGTAATAATTTGGTGTCTTCTACACAAACAATGCTTTTCAACAACATATTTACATACCATTGAGCAAATGTATTTTTGCATGAAACATGCTGTAATAATGTATTCCCCGCTTCCACTTCTGAATATTTTGATAATTTAGCGACGTCTACAATACCAACACCAAATATACCCTGTTTACTCTTATACTCTTCATAAACTAAAGTTGCATATTCAAAATATTCTGGATCTAGAATGATATCAAACCGTTGAGTATTCAAGTAGCCTTCTAGCGCATTTCTCCATTCTTCATTTTTCACTTCGATATATTCACAAAGAGGTTTTACATCAATTTGTTTTCCAAAATGTTGAAACAACTTATCCTTTAACAAATCAATTAATTGTTGTACTTCTCTCTTGTAAGATAAACGATTATCCTTTAGTGCCTGATAACGTTTTACACTGGAATTATACTGCTCTTTTTCAATTTCAATTACTCTGCCTTTTTCACTATATTCTTTTGATAATTCACTGTTTTTCTCAGTAACATAGTTTTTAATATCTTGTAGATAAAGCGAAAGTTGATCTGTGCAATAATTCTTTTGGTTAATATAGTCGCTAAATGATTTTTGAACTTTTAGTTGCTTACATAATTTTGCTTCATTCTCTAACTCATGTATTGTTTCAAAATATGCATGTGAATTCTTCTTTTCTTCAATTTTGAGCTCATTATATTCTTTTTCTAGAACTTCCTTTTGTTTATAAGCTTCATTTTGATTCAGTAAATTTTTAAGATTATCAAGTTGTCTAAAATATGTTTCATAGTTATGATCTAGTTCAACTAGTCTACGTTCACATGTCGTAATATCTTGTGTAAGTTTTGCTACTTCTTGAGTATCCACTTTAATTGAATGAAGCAATTGCTTTTCTCGTACTTTCTCAATTGTAAAAGTAAGTGTATCAATTTCAACTTTTAACTTATGATATTCATTGATTCTATCATTGATATCACTAAGATGATTACATTCATTTTCTGTTATTTTTAATTGCTCCTCTAAGCGCTTATAGTCTTGTATACTAAAGCGTAAATTCTGTATATCAACAAAATCTTCTTTTAAAAGGAAATCCAGGATAAACTGATAAACATTATCGATTGCTTTAAATGCCAATGCTCTTGTGACCAAGTCAAAGTATTTTTGTTTGACTCCTAATGCATTTGCAAATAGATTTTTAGCATCTCCAATACCGTTTTTGAAAAGAGCAATCTGTCCATTTTCTGTAAGGCACTGCTTAAATTGACTGCGTGTTAAGACTTTGTTTTCTTTTACAAATGTAATTTCGTCAACTTTTGTATGATTAATTTGAAAGAAATCACGGTTAGGCTTTTGCTGTCCTGTACTTAAATCCAAGGCTACTCCAATCGTTTGATAGGTGCGAATTTTCTCATCATAAAACTCCAAAGCGACATAGGTCGACACATCACCATTTCTTAAGTACTCTTTACCTTCAACCCCACTTTTACAACGCATATATGATTCTATCGTTCTTTTTCCATTATCCCCAACCGCAGAATTGAACTTGCATTGAGCGAGCGTCAATACATATTGCATCGCATCAAGTACTGTCGATTTGCCTGTTCCATTTTCTCCTGTAAATAACGTGTTTTTATGGATTGGAAAGCTTTCATTTAAAAATGTATGCCAATTAATCAGATTCACTTTCGTCAATGTTTTCATCTTCATCCCCCTTTTTATAAGTATTAATTTTATTTGTGATATCTTCTATCGTTGAAATAGGTAAGACGTAATTTATAGTAGGATATATAATAAGTCGCGTTTCATCCTCATTTAACTCACCGATTCTTTCACATATATTGTACTTTGATAAGAAACTATAGACATCTTTTAATTCCGTTTTATTAATACGTTTATCATAAAGGCCAGTGGCTTCAATTTCCGCATGCAATTCACCAACACTGATATTAATAAAGTCTGAATCCTGAAGTTCTTGTGATTTTTGAAAATACAATTTTCTTAACAACAATAAAACAACTGAGTATAATTGGGTTAAAATCATATGATTATAATTACGATTACTGCTTATATAAGCCACTTGATCAACCTTATTTAAAATGAAGCGATAATCAATGATCGTAAAAAAATCATGGAATAGTTTTTCATAACTACTAATATAATAAAAATCATTACGATCTTTTTTTCTTCCGCCACATAAAAAATTAACAGCTAATAAACGATTTGTTATCCTGGAAAACTCTTCTTTTTTCGTATCTGATAATGTTTCATATTCACGCAATATTTCATGCATTGTCTCATTTTTAGTCATTTACTTTACCTCTCGAATGATAAATTCTCTAAATTCATAGTTATTTTTCTTTACACTATAATCCATTGGTTCAATTTGATATTTTGCCATTTTACTATAACCATATAGCCATGCAAGTATCAATGTGGATATGTCGTCTTGTTCTTCTAAAAATTGTGACCCACGGATTTCTGCATTTACTTTTAATGAATTTAATACACAAGTTTCAATTGCATTTTTTGTATATTTTTTTCCTTGTTTTAAAATTTGCAGGGCCTTCTTCTTGGTTTGCTCATCCAATTCAATTAAATTTATTTCTTCAACCTCAAACTTCTTGTTTACTCGCCTCGTTGTGTATAACGAATCCCTATCTAATATTTTATTCATAGAAAATGCATTGACCTCATCCAGCAAATTCTCATTTTTTTGACTTGCTTTTATAATATTATTGATTTTTCCGCTTATATCTTCTTTCACACTTATTAAAAACATAATACGATTAGTTGCTGATGATACAAAACGCTCATTCTTTTTACTTATCTCATTGATTAAATCTAAAATATTTTCAAATGCATCAATGATATAATCTGTCTGCTCTATGAATAAATCACTTGCTGCTTCATAGTTTATCTCCTTATTGACCATATAATTTCTAACGATAGTATCCACTGCATTATCATCCATGCGCAAACTATGTATTTGTGAAATAATGCTATTTCTATATTTTAAAGGATGATCTCTTGTTGTCAAATTATAGAAGGCTCGATCAACTATTTTAAGTTGATATTCACTCAGCAAAGAATCCAGCAACTCATTTAGATTATTCTTCATGTTATCTTTTAACAACCTTTTGATGTAGCGTTTGATATTTGTATTCAAGTTTTTCAACTTTGTAATTAACTCTTTTGTCATAGCATATTGCGCATCTAATATCTTATGTCCATTTATAACGTCGAAATTTGCAAAAGCTGAATATATGTTATAAACCATACTTGAATATTCGACATCTCTTTCTTTATCCAATCCAAGTAATGCCTCAATGATAATCATTGCATAATCTTCAAAACTTGCATAAATTTGGTAATTATCCTCAATTGATTCATTCAACCATCCGCACTCTCTTAATCTTTTGTATACGTACAAGGCTCTATCTTTTGGTTGTACACATTCAATATCACCAAAGTTAACAATATGGGTAGCAAAATATTGACTAAGCTCAAAAATTATATTCTCTTTTAGTGCCGCAAAAGACGCATCATTTTTTATATAGTCATACAATACAAATAGACAATCACTCATCACTTGTTTATTTGATGTATTATTGAATAGATTGAAAAAATTTAAAGGTAGTGTGTCATAAATATTATTCATCGCAATCCCTTCCCCTCTTAATTTAACTACTTTTTAAGTATTATCATGCATATTTTATCATATTTAAAGGTATATAAAAAGATGTATTCATAGTCTTTGTCTTATATTCCCTATTGTAAAATGAAGGTGGAATTATAAAAGCAACATAAAAGCTCATAAATACAGTATACTTAGTTCACCACAAAGAAAGTAGGTAGTATTTATGAGCCAAACTAAGTTTAACATTTTCAAAGATAAATATAAACACTTATCATCTTTTCAACTCGAAACATTGTTAATTCCCTTTCGCAGCACTATGCTTTACACAAGGGAAAAATCAGAAATACTGGCAGAACAGCCCTAGTGAAATCAATTGCTTCAGATACTGGTACCACTGTTTCAAATATTTATTCCATCATAATCGATGCAAAAGTAGACATCATGAAATCGAACCTTACCATTGTTAGTACGTTATCATCTGAGGCTGCATTTAACCGTCGAAGTCGTAAACATGTACAATCAAATATTTCTATATTAATCAAAGCAGAACAATTTATAAACATCGTTATAAACGAAGTAAAAGCAAAAAAATTATCTTCTATTGATGAAGTTATTCATGACCTTATTTTGAACAGAGCAGATGAAATTCAAGGAATGTCTACCGTTTGTACAAAAACCTTTTATCACTACGTTCACCAAGGGAAAATGCCTCTTATGCCTTTGGATCTCCCGCGCATGTGTAGCAGAAGAAACAGAATTAAAAAAACATACATTCCTAAAGCACAAAAGGGTACATCTATCACAGAACGTCCTTTTGACCCTAAGGACAGAATCGAGTTTGGACACTGGGAGGGAGACTTGATTGTTGGTGGCCGTGAGGGCGGTAGTGGGGCTCTTCTAACGTTGTTGGAAAGGAAAACAAGAATGTATTACATGATTCCTCTTTCTAACAAAACCGCAAAGCAAGTATATATGAAAATCAATATCTTAGAAAAACTATTTGGCTCTTCGTTTTCTAAAGTTTTCAAGTCTATAACCTTTGATAATGGAGGTGAGTTTGCAAGACATAAGGATATTGAAAAAAGACCAACTGCAAAAGAAAAACGAACAACCGTTTACTTTGGTAGACCTTATAGATCTTGCGACCGTGCAAGCAATGAAAACTGTAATGGACTTGTTCGTTACTTCATCCCAAAGGGTCACGCTATCAACACAATCTCTAATTCAACAATTCAACATTATAACGATCAAATCAATGACAAAAAGCGTAAAATATTAGGATATAAATCTGCAAAATCCTTATTTAATTTAGAAATACAAAATATATTAGAATTATCTTGATTTTCTTCATTCGTATATTTATTTTGAGTTAATTCCACTTTCTACTTGCAATTCAGGTCCTATGAAAAAAGATTGTATCTCTACAAGCTCCTTTATGCTAGCACGAAATTTTCTAATGATTTCATACATACTATTTTACTTTCCATAAATACTTATTGATATAAGATATTATCTAAACGATAGATTTCAACAACTCCCTTATTAATCAATAAAATCCCTTATTTTGATGATTTATTTTCGTGTTGTTGTAGATAAAACATTGCTTTCTGTGCTTCAATTTCAGCGCGTAGTTCCTCTTTGGTTGGCAAATACAATTTATACTTAGTTGCAAATAATTGCTCATTACCATTTAGTATGGAATACTTTGCAATATCTGCATCCGTATCAGAACATAGTACAATTCCTATTGTTGGATTATCATCTTCATTCCTTTTCAAATCATCGTACATACGAATATACATATCCATTTGTCCAACATCTTGATGTGTGATTTTGTTTGTTTTTAAGTCAATCAAAACAAAGCATTTCAAGATATAGTTATAAAAAACTAAATCTATATAGTAATCTTGTTTTTCTGTATGAATATGTTGTTGTCTTGCAATAAAGGCATAACCTTTTCCTAATTCCATAAGAAATTTTTGAATATTTGATAAGATACTTGTTTCTAAATCCGTTTCTGTAAAAGTGCTATCTGTATCAAAACCCAAGAACTCAGCAATCATAGGATTTTTTATAAACTCCAACTTATCATTTTGATTTTGTTTTATTAATTTTTCCATTTCATTTATGACTAATTCTTTTTGTTGTGACTTTAATAAGCGATAATAATATTGAGAAGAAATATTTCTTTGAAGTGTTCTAACACTCCAAGTTTCGCGTATTGCCTCGTTTTCGTACCAATTTCGGGCTTTTTGATCTTCCACTTGTATCAATACCCTATAGTGTGTCCATGTTAAAAGAACCGAAGATTTTCCACTCAGTGAGTGGAAAATCTCAGGATATGCTTTATAGAAATTATAAAAACTATATAAATTAGTTTTAGGAAATCCCGTTCCATATTCTATAGTAAGCATTTTTGATAATTTTTTTATTACACTTGCACCATATTCTGCTCTATCTTCACCAAGCATACACTCTTCAAAAATTCGTTTTCCCATTAACCAATTCCTCTTAATTAATGACGCATTAACTGTAGCATATGCATAACTTCTTGCAGAATCAATTATAAATTTAGCATCAACAAAAATATCATCAGATTTCTTATATTCAATTTCATCAATCGAATTTACTAATTTATTTGACATTAGCTTTCTCTCCTTTTTTCGTCATTTAACCTATAGACATTATACTTTCATTTATTGTTAATCTCAATTGTATTTAAGTGATAAGGAGACTTTATTACAGTCTCATAAAGTGAAAAAGTAAATTCCACAACATATGCAAAAAGTGGAAATAAGCTTTACAGTCCATTACATAAAAACAATGGTAGAATTAACTCTTACAATTTTATATGATATAGTTACTCTTATTTTGGTTCTTAGTAACATATAATTTAAATACACATAAAGTGTAATATAACAGCCAATTATTTATTATTTTTTATCCTTTTCTTTTTGCCTCGACTTTGTTATATATTCTGTATCTATTGAAAACGAATCAACGAAAGAGAGAGCTTGTAAAATTCATCTCCTCTTTTTTTATTTGGCCTAATTTTTTCTTCATTTTTCATTTTCACCTTAAATTGATGCCTATACTAATAATGAAATCTAAACTTATCCCATTAAATTTTGCTAATGTAAGCAAATGGCGAACAAGTATACTTTTTTTCTTATTTTGATCTTTGAAATATTTTTCTATTAAATGAAAATCCTTTCTTTACCATTTCATTTTGCTACAAGCTTATATTCTCTGCAGTAATTCCAACCATCTTCTTTTTCGTAAAGAATGAGATTGTTTTATCATCAATAATATACTTCTCCGAACAATAAGTATTCAATCTTAATCACGTTTTAGCATCCTTCATATATATTTCTATGAAATTACTATAACATGTTGAAATCATACAGTAATGTAAGAAGAAATTCTCTCAGCCTCTCTTCTGATTCTATTTTTGTATCAAATCCTTTTTTCGTTGATTTAATTCGATTGCCTCACCAATCCGTTTAATAATACTAAATCTTCTATTTTGCTGTTTTTATATCTTTTGTTGATTTCAAGTTACGCATCCTAAAATTTTTATGATATTACAGCATTTACAATTCTGATTCCTTTATAGCATTCAAAATCAAATTTTGCCGATTATACACCCACCTTAATGCGAATACTAATTCTTCAACATAATTCATTTTATCGGTATTTGCATGAAAAAGAAATACATCATATTTTTTGCGATCAATTTGAATGTGTCCTTATTCATCCCCTATTTTCAACCCATTGATTTGTTATTCATGCTACTCTCTAATTTAGAATTGTTAATTAATGACTTCTGTAAACACATTCGCATATTTCCTCCATATTAAAATATATGTATACACATATTCTAACAATTGAATCTAATATAATATCTTTCTATAATATAACTGTATTTGCCAAATTACTTAGATGAAATTGCTTGTGTTTGTATCCGTTTATCTAATTAATCATTCATTGATTTGAGATCATTAAACCATTCTTGTCTGAATTTATTGATTTGTAATCCATTTTTTTTAAAATCATCTCTCACTAAATCTTTAATATAATTTTTCAATTTTTTTTGTTTATAATATGATGACATATTCGCCATTTCATAAGTTTCTGCATCAACAATAGCAAGAATATTATGCGTATTCCAAATACCATTATTATTTTCTAACTTTAAGGATATCTTATCTCTTGCTTCTTTATCGCCAATTTCATTATATAAATAATCAAATTGCTCTAACATATATGTACCATAACTTATTGATTCTCCACTAATACGATAAAGAACATCATTTAAGACAACTTCATCATATAAAGGCAAAAAAGCTATAAAGTCCTCGACTGTTCTTATTTTAAACTTTTTTCTATAATAATGCATAAAGGGTGATGGTCTAATTCCACTCATGCTTTTAAGTTCTTCACTCAAATCAAATTTGCTTGCTTCATCTTCAAAGCTAATTAAATTCTCAATATTAGTATCCAAAATTTTACTCAAATAGAAAAAGTTATCTAAAGAAGGTAGTCGATCTCCTGATTTCCAATATTTTATTGTACGAACACTAACTTTAAAATAATCTGCTAACTCTATTTCTTCATATTCAGATTCTTCAATTGCTTTCTTTATTTTTTTACCTGTTAATTCTAAATTAATATTAATTAAATGTTGATGTTCCATAATTATTCCTCCTGCCTTAAGTATACAAATCCTCGGGCATTTTGTAAATGAACTCATAGTTCACTTATACAAACTAGATTTCATATTTTAAAATTGCTTTGTCCTTGATAAAGGAATACTTAAAAATGATCTGCCCTTTAATCTCATCATATAACTCTTACCTATTTCAAAAATAATGAAGCTGTAATGTGCCAAAATTTTGGACTAAAATAAATAAGCTTGTCTAGGTTACCACCATATTACAGAAAAACAGATACAAAAATACCGTAATAGCTTTTTATCAAAGAAAAAAGCCAAAGAGGAATATTCAAAGTTAATACTAACTTGTGTTGATGATTTAGTGGAAGAAATGAAAAAAATCACATTCAAACAATACGTAGATGAATTATTCTTTCCTTGGTATAAAAGCCAAGTCAAAGAAAGCACGTTTAAAATGAACATCAATCTATGTGCAAGCATTTCAAAAACTTTAACAAGATGTTGGTGAATAAAATTACTCCTATTCATGTACAAAGTTGGCAATTAAAATTATTAAAAATTTATGGACTAAATTATGTACGGAGTGTACAAGAAATGTTTTCAAGAGCAATGGATAGAGCAATTGTTCTAGGTCTAGCGAAAGAAAACCCATCTAAAATCCTTGGTAACATCAAAAAGCATAAAGTGAAAATTGAATTTTGGACATTAGAAGAATTTTAATCTATCATAGCGTTGTTAAAGAATGTTGATTATTACGAGCATTATATCTTTATATCGTTATGGTTGTTGTTTATGACAGGTCTACGTATTGGTGAAGCTTCGGCTTTACAATGGAGTGATATTGATTTCGAAACAGGTGTATTAAGCGTTACAAAAAATTTATATTATAAATCTTGTAATGATTATAAATTTGTTGACCCAAAGACAAAAGCAAGTGTTCGTCAAATTGTTCTTGATGAGGATACATTAGAACAATTACAACTTTGGAAATCAGCACAACAAAAAATAATCAAAACAGATTTCCTATTAAGTTATAATGGTACACCTACCAACAAGCACTCATTACCAAGAGCGATTGAGAAGTTATCTGAAATGGCAAACATACATCGTATCAAAGTACACGCCTTACGCCACTCTCACGCTTCCTTGCTCATCAGCATGGGTGAAAATCCTCTTATCATCAAAGACCGCTTAGGTCATGAAGATATTGAAACGACACTTGGTACATATGGACATCTGTATCCTAACAGTAATTTTGAGGTTGCTAGAAAGCTCAAAGGTGTGATAAATTATCAGCCTGTGGAAACGGATAAAAATGATAATTCACACTTTGGTTTTCATCGAAAAAACAAAGAAATTAATGCAATAAGAATGCAATGAGTACCATATGAGTACAAAAAAAGAGCTCAAAACCCTTATATATAAAGGCTTTCAGCTCTAGTGGGGTTATTCCCACTCAATCGTTCCACATGGTTTTGGTGTCATATCATAACAAACTCTGTTTACATTCGCAACTTCATTTAAGATACGATCTGTAATCTTCGCTAAGATAGCCCAATCCACTTGCTCAATTGTCGCAGTCATGGCGTCAATTGTATTCACTGCACGAAGTATTACTGGATACTCAAAACAGCGTGCATTGTTTTTTACACCTACTGATTTAAAATCAGGTACTACTGTGAAGTATTGCCAAACTGTCTTATCTAATCCGACATTCGCAAATTCTTCTCTTAAGATTGCATCTGATTCACGTACAGCTTCTAAACGTTCTTTTGTAATTGCGCCAAGGCAACGTACACCAAGTCCTGGTCCTGGGAAAGGTTGACGATACACCATTTCATATGGTAATCCTAGTTCCACTCCACATGCACGAACTTCATCTTTGAACAATTGGTACAATGGTTCCACTAATTCAAACTGTAGATCATCAGGTAATCCACCAACGTTGTGATGTGATTTTACAACGCTTGCAGTTTTTGTTCCTGATTCGATGATATCTGGATAAATGGTTCCTTGTGCTAAATAATCGATACCATCTAGTTTGCGTGCTTCTTCTTCAAACACACGAATAAATTCTGCGCCGATAATCTTACGTTTTTCTTCTGGCTCTACAACATTTTCAAGTTTTCCTAAGAAACGATCAGAAGCATCTACATACACAAGATTTGCTTTTAACTGATTTTGGAACACTTCGATTACATCTTCAGATTCCCCTTTACGCATCAACCCGTGATTCACATGTACACACACCAATTGTTTTCCGATTGCTTTGATCAACAACGCTGCAACAACAGATGAATCTACTCCACCAGATAATGCCAATAATACTTTCTTATCTTTTACTTGTTGACGAATCAATTCTACTTGATCTGCAACAAAGTTTTTCATATTCCAATTCTTTTCTGCTTTACACACATTCAACACAAAATCTTCTAACACTTTCATACGTGCTTCTTCATCTTCTGGGAATGCGATGTTATCTACTTTTGCTAATGCATGATCAAATGCTAACACTGGATATCCAGCTTCATAAATATCATGGTTTACATCGATTGCTTTTCCATCAATGATATTGTTGTTACCACCACTAATGATGATTCCTTTTACATTTGACATTGCCTTTAATTCAGCAACACTAATGTCATGTGCCTTTATTTCACTAAAAACACCAATCTTACGAATATCTCTAGCAATCGTCGTATTTTCATGACTACCCAAATCTAAAATAACAATTGTATCCTGTTTCATCTTCTGTTCTCCTATATCTCTTTTTTGTATAAGAATAGTTTAACATAAACACGTAAGAAGATAAATGTAAAATTTTCAATCCTCATTGTTTTCAAAGGCATAACCTTTTATAATAGAGCTAGAGGTGATCTATATGCGTAATCATGAAGTTATCACACCACAAAAGTTATTAAAAGATGGTTCCCTAAGAGAACCAGGCTGGTCAAGATCTCTTATCCAAGAATATCATCGTGAAGATATCAAAGCCAGTAAACTTCGTATTAAGGAATGGGATTATTATCTTATCCTTAACAAAGATTTTGGAGTCGCTATGACCTTATCTGATGATGGCTATATTGGACTTCAATCCGTATCCTTTCTTGATTTTAAAAACAAGTGGGAACATACGGAAACAATTTTGAATTTGTTTCCTATGGGAAAATTCAAACTTCCTTCTTCATCCACACAAGGAATTACACATTATCAAGACAAGCGTTTATGTATGGACTTTATAAAAGATGGAGATCAAAGAAGACTTACTTGTTCCTTTAAGAACTTTTATCAAGGGAAAGATTTCTCCTGCGATATCCTTTTACATGAGCCACCTATGGATTCTATGGTAATTGCTACCCCATGGAAAGATAAAAAGCACGCATTCTATTATAATCAGAAAATAAACTGTATGAGAGCAAGTGGACATGCTTGTTTTGATGGGAACACCTATACCTTTGATGAAACAAATGATTTCGGTACCCTTGATTGGGGAAGAGGTGTTTGGACTTATGATAACACTTGGTATTGGGGTTCCGGTAACATGGATATCAATGGTAAGCCTTTTGGATTTAATATTGGTTATGGTTTTGGAGACAATAGTGCAGCTACAGAGAATATGATATTTTATGATCACGTAGCTCACAAACTAGACGATATTACATTCCATATTCCGCAAGACCCTATGATGCCTTGGAACATTACGTCTAGTAATCAACGCTTTGAAATGACATTTGCTCCTTTCCTCGATAGAGCCGCAAAGATATCCGCAATCGTTGTATCAACTGATCAACATCAAGTGTTTGGTTATCTTAATGGATTTGCTGTTTTAGATAATGGAGAAAAAATAGAAGTAAAAGATATGCTCTGTTTTAATGAATTTGTACACAATCGGTATTAACGAATAAACCACATAAAAAGGTAAGACTCAACTTACCTTTTTTCATATTTCCTACTCTTTATTGATAATTCTTTAAAAACTTTCCTACAAACTCTGTTGCAGGATGTGCAAGTATTTCTTCTGGTGTATCATATTGCAAAATATTTCCTTCATCCATGACAAGTACCTTTGTCCCAAGTTTTAATGCTTCATGAATATCGTGTGTTACAAACAAAATCGTAATACCTGTTTCTTTATGAATGCGTTTGATTTCATCTTGTAAAGAAGCACGAGTTATCTCATCTACTGCCCCAAAAGGTTCATCCATTAACAAGATATCAGGAGATGCAGCAAGTGCTCTTGCGATTCCTACACGTTGTTGTTGACCACCAGAAAGATGATCTGGATATCGTTTTCTTAAGTCTTGATCTAAGCCTACTATATCCATCCATTTATTCACCGCATTCTTTGTCTTTTCTTTATTTTTCTTATTCAAAAGATTTGGAACATAGGATATATTTTGTTCTACGTTCATATGTGGAAACAATACATTTCCTTGTATAGCGTATCCTATATTTCTTCTTAAACGAATGATATCTTTTTTATCGATTTCTTTCCCATGTACCAACACTGTTCCATCGCTAGGCATAATCAATCCATTTACCATTTTCAAAATTGTGGTTTTCCCACACCCTGAACTACCTATAATGGTTAAAAACTCTCCCTTTTCGATACTTAAATCCAAAGACTTTACAACTGTTTTTTCTCCATATGCCATACTTACATTTTGATATTCAATTACGTTCATATGAGCACCTCCTACTCCAGTAAGCCTTTCTTCTTTAAAAACTCATCCGCAACATCTTTTGGTTCTTGCTTCTTTGTTTCCACCAAATAATTCATCTGTGACATATCGCTATCACTAATCGCATGATCTAATTTTTTTAGAACACCCTTTATTTCTGGATACTTCTCAAAGATTTCTTCACGTACTACAAAACCACACATATAAGATGGATACAAATTCTTATCATCTTTTAATACTGTGATTTCAGTTGCGGCCAATTGTCCATCTGTGGTAAATACAACCATGGCATCAATCTTATGTTCTCTAATCGCATCGTATTTTAGCCCGATATCCAAATCGGTTGTATTCTTAAAGGTTAATCCATATTTTTCACAGAAGGCATCATATCCATCTGCTCTTTCAAAGTAATCATACTCCGCACCAAAGGTTAACTGGTCTGCCACTTTCTGTAAGTCAGAATATGTCTTTAAGTTATATTCTTCCGCGATCTCTTTTCTTACTGCAATACCAAAGGTATTATTAAACCCTAATAAAGATTCCCATTTCATACCTAGTTTATGGTATCCATCTTGTAAACGATCAAAGAGATCTTCTGTATATAAATCAGTTTCTTTCAATACTTGATTCCAACCAGTACCTGTATATTCTGGATAAAGATCAAATTCTTTACTAACCATTGCTGGATGAATATTATTCGTTCCTCCACCAACACCTTGTGTCATCTCTACTTCTAAATCCGTATCTTGTTCTATTAGTGTACGTAACATCTCTCCAATAACATATTGTTCACTCATTGGTTTTGTGGCAATATGAATCGTATCTTTATTTGAACTTCCCGTTAAGGTATAGAATAGTGTACAGATACTTATAATACCTACAGAAATAACAAGCACTTTCTTTTTCTTCTCTTTATTCTTTATACCTCTTCGATTCATCACCTTTTCGACAAAGCCCAACATCCAATCGATAAATAATGCCAATAAGGCAATCATCAAACTTCCGATAATCGTCATTGCTTTATTATTCGTTGTAATTCCTCGATAGATTGCTACACCTAAACCACCTGCACCAATGAAAGAGGCAATACCTGCAAGTGCAATTGTCATAACTGCCATATTACGAATACCGCTCATAATCACGGGCATTGCCAACGGAAGTTTTATTTTATATAAAATTTGAAAACGTGTGCTTCCCATTCCTTTCGCAGCTTCGATAATCAAAGGTTGTACATTTACTAACCCTGTATGCGTATTTCTTACCATTGGTAAAAGTGCATAGATGGTTAATGCAAGTATTGCTGTTGTATTCCCTATTCCTGATAAAGGAATTAGAAAACCCAACAAAGAGATAGAAGGAATGGTATACATAAAATTGATAACACCCAATGCTACTTTGCTAGTCTTTTGATATTCCGCAATCAAAATACCTATACATAAACCCAAACACCCTGCGAAAATAATCGCTGTCATTGATATTTGAATATGTTCTAATAATAATTCTAAATAAAAATCAGATTTTTGCATCCATAAATCTAAAATATCTTGTATCATGACTTGTCCCTCCTACTCATCAGTTACATCGATAAAGCATTTTCATGTTTCTATTATCCTTTATTTCTTCCCCATTTACAACTCACGTGCAAATACCCATGCATCATACTCCTACTATATTTATATAGAAACCTTTCATAAAACATAGTCCAATAAAATACGTTTGTAGAAATTTCCTCTATGATGAAGCGTCCATTCTATAAAAACTCTTACAAGATATCCCTTTTATGGATTCATCTTATAAGAGTTTAGGTTTCCTTAATTAACTCATTTATATATCTCTACAAGGTTTTCCCATTGCTTTCAATTACCCCTCGATACCAATAGAAAGAATCTTTACGTAATCTTTTTAAACTTCCATTCCCCAAGTCATCACGATCTACATAAATCATTCCATAACGCTTTTTCATTTCACCCGTAGTAAAAGAGATTGGATCAATACATCCCCATACCGTATACCCAATGACATCGACACCATCTTCTTCAATAGCCTTCATCATCTCTATAATATGGGCACGAAGATACTCTATACGATAGGTATCATGAATTTTATTATCCTCTATTGTATCTATAGCACCAAATCCATTTTCTACAATGAACAAAGGTACTTGATAACGATCATATAAATCATTTAAATAGTATCGCATACCTACTGGATCAATACTCCAACCCCAAGCACTTGTGCTTAGATAAGGATTTTCTACAGTATCTGTACCTGCCGCATTTCCACTACCACTGCGTGACATATTTTCATCTGCACTTACAGTACTAGATAGATAATAACTAAATCCTATGTAATCCACTACACCACGTTTGATAATCTCTAAATCTTCTTCAAGCACATCTAATGAATATCCTTTTCTATCCCATTGTTTTAAAACATGGTTTGGATATGTACCTCTTACAAATACATCTGTAAAGAACATTTGATGTTGATTGCATTTTTGTGCCTTTACGATATCCTTTGGATTACAAGAATATGGATAGTATGGTAAAGAAGCGACCATACATCCCATTTGTAAATTCTTATTCATTGCTTTTGCATATGCAACAACTTTCGCTGAGGCAACAAATTGATAATGTACTGCTTGATACATGATTTCTTCACGGTTTTCATCTTCTTCATAAAGAATACCTGAATTCGTAAATGCATAAATGGGATTTTCAATCAGTGTTTGATTATTGATTTCATTAAAGGTCATCCAATAGGTAACTTGCTTGTGATAGCGTTCTAGACAAACAATCGCAAACTTATAAAAGAAATAAATGCATTTACGATTTCTCCAACCACCATATGCTTCTACTAAATGATATGGCATTTCAAAATGAGAGAGCGTAATTACAGGCTGAATACCTTTTGATAACATATAGTCAAACATTTTATCATAGAAAGCTAGTCCTTCTTCATTTGCGATATCTTCATCACCATTTGGAAAGATACGCGTCCATGCAATACTTGTACGCAAGCACTTAAAACCCATTTCCGCAAATAGATCGATATCTTCTTGAAAGTGATGATAGAAATCGATACCATCATGATTTGGATAGTATTCGCCTTCCAACACTCCCTTTGTTATTTTTCTAGGAACTGCGTGTGAACCAGCTGTCATTACATCCGCAATACTCAAACCTTTTCCTTGTTCTTGATAAGCACCTTCTACTTGATGTGCCGCAAGGGCTCCACCCCATAAGAAATTCTCTTTCATAATCAACCTCCTACATATTGATGTGAATCAATACATCACCTGCTTGTACCTTATCATCTTCTTTACCTACCACCGTCATATCAATTGCGTCTGCATTGGTAATCAAAATTGGTGTCATTACGGAATATCCTTCTTTTTTAATTTCATCCATATCGAATTCTAGAAGAACACCTCCCTTTGTTACACGTGTTCCTTGTTCCACTTTACTAGTAAAATGTTTTCCATCTAACATTACCGTATTCAATCCTACATGAATCAATACTTCTAACCCACTATCACTTTTCAAACCGATTGCATGTTTACTAGGGAATGCAACGACTACTTCACCATCAAAAGGTGCTACCACGACTCCATTGGTTGGTAAAACAGCAATCCCTTTTCCTACAGCTCCACTTGCAAATACTTCATCTTCTACATGTTCAAGTTCTACAATACTTCCACTCACTGGAGCTAATAATTCTAATTGTTGTTGATCGTTTAAAGGCTTTTTTGTTTCCATGATTTCTGGTATATCTGTAATTGTTTCAGCTTCAAAATCTCCTTTATCTTCACTTGTAATTCCCCAGAAATACGTAAGAAGCGCACCGGATATCAAAGAAGCACTAATACCTACAAGGAATGGAATCATTGGAGAATATGACATCATAGCTGCAGAGAATACATTGTGGAATACATAAGAATCCATGGTTACTTGGAAGAGTCCATTGATTGCCCCGCCAATACCACCAGCGATTGCGACCACAGCCATCAAACGTTTATAACGCATTACGATACCATATAAAATTGGTTCTGTAACACCAGCTAAAAATCCAGTTAAAATAGCAGGACTTGCGATTGCCTTAATATTCGAATGCTTTTTTCCTTTTAAGAATACACCAAGTGCAATCCCTAATTCTGCATATACACAACAAACCGCAACACCTTCAATCATATCTCCACCATATTGTGTTAGATTTTGTAAGGTAATTGGTGTGAATCCCCAATGTAATCCTAACATTGTTAAGAATGGATATGCTGCCCCTAATACGACACCCGCAACTACACGGTTGAAATTAAATAACCATGCAACAACATCTCCTACGGTATCACCAATAATCGTACCAAATGGACCAAATACCAACGCTGCTAAAGGCACCAATACAATTAAACAAATCATAGGTACTAAGAACATTTGTAATTCCAATTTAATAATCTTCTTCAATCCTTTTTCTAAATATGCATAAATAAAGGAAATGATAAAGATTGGGAAAATCGTTGTGGCATAATCTACTACGGTAAGATTAATACCTAGAAAATTGGTTCCTTCTTGACCAATCAACGCTGAGAAGGAAGGCTCCATCAAGGCTGCCCCAATAGCTCCTCCTACATAAGGATTCGCACCAAATTGTTTTGATAATGTAATCCCTAAGAAAATTGGCATGAAATAGAACACTGAGTTACCTGCCGCAGATAATACTGCATAAGTTGAACTTGCATCTGACATAACACCAAACTGCACAAGTACAGTTAATAATGCTTTTACCATACCAGCCCCAGCTAGAATTGGAATGAGTGGTGAGAATGCCCCTGAAATCACCTTTAATACAGACATTTTACCTGTTTGTTTATCTTTTTTTAAATCCAAACTCTTCATAATCTCTTCAAAATAACTATTTACTTTTGGACCAATTACAACTTGATATTGTCCTCCACTCACTACTACTGATAATACATAAGGCAACTTCTCTAAAGCTGCTTTATCTGCCTTTTTATCATCTTTTAATTCAAATCTTAAACGTGTGGCACAATGTACCAAGTTGTTTACATTCTTACTTCCACCTACATATTGTAGAATATCTTTCGCTTCATTTTCTAACATAATTGTTCTCCTCTTAATTTTTTCGCAAAATAAAACCTAAGCACTATGAAAATATCATTTGACTTAGGTTACGCCTGACGTACAGTAACGTTCCATTATAGATCAGTAGATAATCGGTTGAGATGAAGAGATAAGTATAATAGCTCATCATCCCCAATGGTCCACTGATATGTTTTTTCTAAAAACTCTTTTATTTTCTTCGCACATTTATAATCATTTGGATACTTTAACGCAATCACATTGATGATTGATGAATCATTTTCTTTCGCATCGTTATGAAGTTGACGCATGACAAAGTATCGGATATGAGTAACAAATCTTGAAAAGTTGAAAGAAGACTCATCGAACTTTTTACCATAATGATATTTCGCAATATCAATGACATGTTGGATGATTTTTGAACTAAGAACAGTCTCTTGCATATCTTTTCCTTCATAATGTGCATTGATAAAATGTAGTGCGATGAAAGCTGCTTCTTGATCAGGAATTTGTAAGCCTGTCTTGCTTTTCATACGTTCTATCACTTGTTGTGCATATTTGAACTCTTGTGGATAAATCATTTTGATATCCCATTCTAAGGGAGTAGTGAATAATGTTTTTTCTTTGGCGCGTTTTAGCATAAAGCTGATGTGATCAGATAATGTTAATAGGATAGAATTACTACAACGATATCCTAATACCTTTTCTCCATCTTGGATGATATCACTTGCGAGTTCAATATCTTCGATATCAATTCGTCCTAGTAGATCTTGAAATGCTTTTACAGAAGTCTTATCTTCTAAGATAAAGCGTTTCTCTATTTTACTTTCATCAATCATCTCTTGTTCTCTTTTGCCAAATCCAACACCTTTCCCCATAATGATTTCTTCGTGGTTAGCATCATTTAATACAAGGGCAACATTATTATTAAAAACCTTTAATATTTTTAGCATACGTTCTCCTTTCTATCATTATAAAAGGCGCAACCACGAAAAGAGACACCTTTTATCCCTTGCTTGGTCACGCCTGAAGATTCAGTAACGATCCTTACAAATTTAGTTTATCAGTACATATGAGGTTTGTCAACTGATTTATTATTTTCCTACTTATAAATATGATTCGTTTATGATAATGTCTTA
The DNA here is from genome assembly GCF_053848845.1 of Amedibacillus sp. YH-ame6. Classification (NCBI taxonomy): domain Bacteria; kingdom Bacillati; phylum Bacillota; class Erysipelotrichia; order Erysipelotrichales; family Erysipelotrichaceae; genus Amedibacillus; species Amedibacillus sp. YH-ame6. The sequence continues at coordinate 94 of NZ_JBSPEZ010000006.1, read as the reverse complement.
AGTATCCACATTTGATTATGTCTTAAATACATATTACAATAGTACCTCATTGAATTGGAGGTACCTTATGAGAAAGGTTGAATTAAATATGCAT